>NZ_RZRQ01000003.1:61152-77649 GCF_003997785.1 Mesorhizobium sp. M7D.F.Ca.US.004.01.2.1
TGCCGTTGATAAGCGAGGGCGAAGTGGCGGCCATGAAGCTCGAATGAAAACTGGCGCCTCGGCGCCGCTCCGCCGAGACGTTCGCCAACAGCCGATGGACCGTCATTCGTCGGCGAGGATCGCCAACTCGAACTCGTATTGCGGCCACGGCCGTGTCCCCAAACCAAGGGGCAGGAGCAGTCCATTGCAGGATCGGCCCCTACAAGGATCGCCGAGCGCAAGTGGCGTTATTGCGCCGCTTCCGCGAGCTGCCGGCAATACTGTGGAAGCCGACCCGTATCCAAGTTGGTCACGCCGAGCAGGAGCCCCTGCCATGGGGGTGATCGGACGCACCATTGAGAGAGAGGCGACGGTGCCAAGCCGAACGAGCGGGCGCGGCGGGCGATCTCCACGTCCGACAGAGAGGCGGTTGTCGAGACAATCACGGCCAAGCCAGCGGTGGCTTCGACTTTCAGCGACTCCGACCCGACCTGTGCGAGGCCCTCGAGCAGGGCCTGCCGCCGAGACGCGTAGAGGCGCTTCATGCGCCGCAGATGCCGAATATAGTGCCCCTCGCGCAGGAACTCGGCCACCGCGCCTTGGAGCGCTAGGGCTGGAGCCGGCGCCAGGCAGGCGCATACGTCACCGAACCGGCCAGTCAGTTCGATGGGCGCAACGACGAACCCGAGGCGCAGAACTGGGCTGATCGTCTTGCTGAAGCTGCCAATATGCAGGACCCGTCCACCGTGATCGAGCGAAGCGAGCGCTGGAGCCGCCCGGCCGGTTAGCTGCAGCTCGCTCAGATAATCGTCCTCGATGATCCAGGCCTCGCTCCGCTGAGCCCAAGCGAGCAACGCAAGCCTGCGGCTCAGCGACATCGTCATCCCGAGCGGCGCATGTTGCCCTGGCGTGACGATCGCCAGCGCTGCGTCCTGAGCGCTCCGGACGCCGGAAGCGACATCCAGGCCTTCGGCGTCGACCGGAACGGCCGTCACGGTGATGCCGGCCAGGTCGAGCGCTTTGCGTGTGATCGGGAAGCTCGGATCCTCGATCAAGGCCCGCGATCCCTCGACCTGCAGCGCGCGCACCGCCAGACCGATCGCCCCGGAATAGCCTGCAGCGATGAACACCTGGGCGGGACTGCACCGAAGACCCCGCGCGATCCCGACATAGGCCGCGATCTCCTTTCGCAGCTGCGGGTCACCCCGGGGATCGGGATAGCTGACCGGCGCGGCCGCTGCCCGCCGCGCCGCTCGCGCGAAGATGCGCGACCACAGCTTGAACGGAAAGGCGTCTTGCGAGGGCACGCCCATCTGGAAAGGCAGGGGCGGCGTTCCATAGGTATGGAACAGTTCCGGCAGCGGCGGCACGTCTGGCGACCACAACGGCGCCGACGAAGGCGACGGGCCCTCGGCGACGCGGGTGCCCGCCGCGCCGGCGCCGACCGCGAACTGCTCGTCGATGAGGCGCTGGTACGCGACGCGTACGGTGCCGCGCGAGACGCCGAGCTGAGCGGCCATGTCAAGCCAGGAAGGCAGCTTTGCTCCCGGGTCCAGCCGCCCGGTCTCGATGGCGTCCCGGACTGCCCGGTAGATCTGCGTCGCCAGCGGCGTCCTTGCGGCGCGGTCGAGATGGATGGGCACAGCGGCCATGGCGCGATGGTACCATCATTCCCGCCAATCTTGGTCCTGTTTCATGACCGGACCCGGACATATCTACCGGCCATCGCCACGTGACAAATGACCGAGGAGACAGTTCCGATGAAGGCAATCGCAGTAACGGATCAGGCCGCGGGAACGGCCGGGATGAAGCTGACCGAGCGGCCCGAGCCGCAGGCAGCGATAAACGACGTCGTCGTTCAGGTTCATGCGTCTGGATTTGTCCCGACTGAGCTGATGTGGCCCTCGACCTGGACCGATCGCGTCCACCGTGACCGGACGCCATCGATCCCCGGGCACGAACTGGCCGGAGTGGTCACCGCCCTCGGCTACGGCACAACGGGACTGTCGGTGGGCCAGCGCGTGTTCGGTCTCGCCGATTGGTATCGCGACGGCACCCTGGCGGAGTATCTTGCCATGGAGGCGCGCAACCTCGCGCCACTGCCGGGCGACGTCGACTTCACGGTGGGCGCGAGCCTGCCGATCTCGGGCCTGACCGCGTGGCAGGGACTGTTCCAGCACGGCCGCCTTCAGGCGGGGCAGAGCGTCCTTGCGCACGGCGCGGCCGGCGCAGTCGGTTCGATGGTGACGCAACTCGCACGTGAGGCCGGCGCCTACGTCATCGGCACCGGACGCGCCGCCGACCGTCAGAAGGCTCTCGACTTTGGCGCGAACGAGTTCGTCGACCTCGATAACGACGCCCTGGAAGACGTCGGCAACGTCGATCTGGTGTTCGATGTCATCGGCGGCAACATACAGAAGCGGTCCGCAGGCCTGATTCGAGCCGGCGGAACACTGGTGACCGTCGTCGGGCCGCCCGACGCGCGGCCCGCCAATGGCCTGGCGGTCGACTTCGTTGTCGAGTCCGATCGTGCTCAACTAACTGAGATCGTCCAGCGGGTGCGGGACGGACGACTGCGGACGAACATCAGCAACATCTCGACCCTCGACGATGCCGTTTCCGCCTTCAACCCGACCAAGCGACGTTCGGGGAAGACGATCATCCGCGTTCGTCAGTAAGCGACACGCGCCTATCGATGCACGCGGCCGGCCGGCGCTGTCCAGCTGTCCAGATCGGCCGGCTGCGTCCTATCAGACGCGCCGGTGGCAACTTGGGAAACTACCCATGGCCCTGGCGCGGCTCTACGACCGAGATAAGGCGCAATGCGGTCGTTCACGTCGCGCCGTGCGTGAGTCAGCTCGGAGTCAAAAGTTGACGTTCAACCGGCGGACACCTTGTACCAAGTGGCCACCGGCCCGCAAATCCCGGCTGCTACTCCGTCTCCGGTTTCCCCTTCAGCTGCGCCCGTGCGTCGCGGATCGAGGCGCCAATGAGGGCCAACGATCTTTGGCGGGCGATCATGGCCGCCGGCTCTATAAAGCCAGATCTATATAATTCGTTAAATAGCCGAGCGCTTCTGCTCATGGTAATATTCTAAATTGCCGGATGCTTGGGAGTATGAAAATTGAATATGATCCGTGTTGCGGAGGCGCAAAATAGTCCCGAAATCAACAATGAAAGATCATTGCTTTCCCTTGAACAGAGCTTTGACCTCGACAATAATTCGGCAAATAGACTCTATTCCGAACATTTGAATAAATATATGCTTCAGCTCTTCGATATCCTTGGACTGAAGGATATGGATATGAAGGGCGCGCGGGGAGTCGAGATCTGGCTGAATGATGGCCGTACGCTCCTCGACTTTTCCGCGGGTCTCGGCGTGCTGGGCCTCGGGCACAACCATCCGCGCATTATTGAGGCGGAGCGCAAATGCCATGAGCGCAAGATCGTCGACTGCATCAAGGTCGCGCCGCACAAATTGCAGGGCGCGCTTGCGTATAACCTGTCGCGATTCCTGCCGGCGCCATTAGCCGTCTCATTTCTCGCAGTCTCAGGCGCCGAAGCGAATGAGGCAGCAATGAAGCTGAGCGAGCGCGTGCAGACTCCCAAAGGCAAGAAGAAATTCCTCTGCATGCAGGGCGCGTTTCACGGCAAAACCCACGGGGCGCTCTCCCTAACGACCGCGACCGACGTGCAATCGGGATTCCTTTTGGGCGTGCCGAAGGAAAACGTCATTTATGCCAGGTATGGCGACATCGGTTCACTGCGAGAGGCGATCAGCGCAGAGACGGATGGCAGCGGCGGCAATTCTATTATTGCCGCGATCGTCGAGACAATTCGGGGTACCTCCTGCGAAATCCCTCCCGCTGGTTATTTGACCGAATTCGTTCAGCATTGCCGGGACAACGATATCCTGTCCATCTTCGACGAGGTAAAGGTCGGCATGGGGCGAAGCGGCAGGTTCTGCGCTTTCCAGCATGAGGCTGCCGTTCCCGACATCGTGACGCTTGCCAAGACCCTCGGCGGCGGCAAACGGGAGGTGGCTGCCATGGTCACCTCGCAAGTTTTGTTCGATCGGGCTTACGGCAACAAACAGGATTGCAATCTGCACAGTTCCAGCTTCAGCGGACTTGGCGAAAGCTGCGCCGTCGCGATTGAGACGCTTAATATCCTGCAAGACGAGCGGTTAATCGAAAACGCCGAGAGGATGGGTGACTACCTGTCCAAGGGCCTTCAGCGGCTGAAAACAAAGCACCCGAAACACGTTCTCGATGTGCGCGGACGCGGAATGTTTCAGGCGATCCGTTTGAACTTTCATCAAGGCCTGGCGGAAAAGCTGGTGGACATCGATAGAAATCCGCTGTTCCAGACCTATCAGACGGTGTTGATCGGCGCTCTTGTCCGCGAGCTCTACGACCGGCACGACATTCTGGTGCATTTCCAGCCGGGCGCGCGGGACATCCTGCATTTCATGCCGCCCTTTGTTGTGCGGGAAAAGCAAATCGACAAGCTCATCGCGGCGCTGGACGACATTCTTTCCCGAGGACTGGGCGATGCGACTGTTCGCTTCGTAGCGAAAAACATAAAGCGCGTCTTCAAGGGCATCGCCTGAAGGCGGCGCGCAGAGTCTGCGATGGGGGCTTAGACCATGGATGGTTACATCCTCAATTCGACCGAGAGCCGCTGGACATCAGGTATCGGTCTTGGGAGTCGGCTCTATTGGGCCGGCGTGGCTTTCTTTTCGCTGGCTTCGCTTGTTCTATTTCTGATCAACACACGCTACGGCATCGGAATATATCCCGACAGCTTGCGCTATATGGGGATCAGCGAGCGGCCCTACGATGCACCGCTCTATGCATGGCTGCTGACAGGAGTTTCCGCGACCGGGGTCGACCTGCCAGTCGGAGCAAAAGCAATCGGTCTATTCTTCGTCTGTGCGAACACGATCCTGATCTGGCATCTGCTGGTGCGGGCTAGCGGCAAATACATCTATGCCGCCGCTGGGACCGCGATCATCACGCTTGCCCCTCAGTTCGTGACGCTTCATTCCCTTGCGATGTCAGAACCGCCGTTCCTGTTTTTCCTCCTGGTCACCGTGCTTGCGCTGCTACGCTATTTCGAGACCGACGACAGGACATGGCTGAAGGCAAGCGCCGTCCTGCTCGGTCTTACGACGCTCGTGCGCTTCACCGCGCCGCCGCTTGGCGCAGCGATCGCTGTATGCCTTCTTCTCAATCCTCGACACACATTGTCCCGCCGCTTCGTCGACGCCACTATTTTCGCGGTGGTGAGCACGGCGATCTTCCTCTGCTGGGTGGTGATGAGTGAGGTCATCGCCGACCGTTCCATTGGTCGCGCACTCTGGTTTTACGGCAATATGGGGGCCAGCGAGTGGCTGAAAAGCCTTGGGGCGATGACGGCATGGCTGCTGCCCGACGAGGTGCCTTTCTCAGCCCGCGTTTTGTTGCTTAGCGCATTTGCTGCCGCCGCCGCCTACCTGACTTTCCGTCAGGCCCGTGTAACGCTGCTGCACGCGGGACAGGCCAAGGCGAGCGATGCTCTGCTGCCCACCCTTTTCGGACTGTTTTTCTTCTTTTACCTGGGTTTCATGGTTCTTTCGACTTCGGTTGAAGCGAATCTGTCTTTGAGTGGCCGCTACGCCTTTCCGGTCTACGTGACCACCGTTCTGATGCTCACCATCGTTCTAGCCCATGTTGACGACGCCAAGGGGATGGTGAAGCTGCTCCATTACGGGCTTGTCTGCTTCGCCGTTCTGGTGTTCGGCGGCCACGCGATCCGCACGGCCGTGCGATCGTCCGAGGCGTATCGTTCGGGGGTCGGCTATGCCAGCCGCGAATGGGCGAACTCCCCGACAATGCAGGCGCTGCGACAACTGCCGGCGGATGCATCGATCTACAGCAATGGGGCCGACGTCATCGCCTATGTGCTGAGACGAGAATCCCATTCCCTTCCGGAACGCATACAGTTGCGAACGGGCCGCGACAACCCAGCCAATCCGTACGAGAGACAGCTGCAAACGCTGCGCGACAGTCTGACCAAAGAGCATTCCTATGTTGCGATCTTCGACGCCATCGACTGGCGTTTCTATCTCGTCAGCGAAGCCGAACTGAAACAGCATCTTTCGCTCGTCACCGTCGCAACCGAGGCAGATGGCCGTATCTACGTGATGCCCAAAACGACCAAGTGACACTCGTGTCGCAGGCACCGAAAACCGGAGGGCAAACCCATGTACGCAGACGGATGTAAACCAGCTGCCGCGATCTCACCGCCCCGGGCAAGCCTTAAGGAATATCTGGCAATTGCCCGCTTCGACCATGCGACCAAGCACGTCTTCATCCTGCCAGGGGTAATCGTCGCCTATGCCTTGCGTGAACCGCCGCTAGATCACGCGGCAGGGGCCATCGCGGTTGGATTCTTGAGCGCGGTTGCCATCGCCTCGGCGAACTACGTCCTGAACGAATGGCTCGACCGAGAATTCGATGCCTTTCATCCAACCAAACGCACGCGCAGCGCCGTGCTAAGTTCGCTGTCGCCGCACTTGGTCTATCTGCAGTATTTCCTTTTCGCGTCGGTCGGCCTTCTGCTCGCCACGACGGTTGGAACATCATTTTTCTACACCTCCGTCATCTTTTTGATTTCGGGGCTGACCTACAACGTGAAACCCCTTCGATCGAAGGATCTGCCTTATCTGGATGTAATTTCGGAGTCCGTGAACAATCCAATCAGACTGACACTAGGCTGGACGATGATTGACCACGCGGCACTCCCACCGAGCAGTCTGCTTTTAGGCTATTGGGCTGCCGGCGCCTTCCTCATGGGGGCAAAGCGGCTTTCCGAATACCGGGACATTACCAGTAGCGGGAATGTGGATTTGCTCCAGCGCTACCGCCGATCGTTCCGTTTCTACACCGCCGAGAACCTGACGGTCTCCTGCTTTCTTTACGCCATGATGGCAGCATTTTTTATTGCGGTCTTCCTGACCAAATACCGGCTCGAATACATATTGGCTCTACCCTTTCTCGCGATCCTGTTCGCATCCTATCTGTGGCTTTCCTTGTTGAAGAATTCCATAGCGCAGCGGCCTGAAAGAATGTTTCGATCGCGCCGGCTGATGGCGTCGCTGATCCTGGCAGTGATGGCGATATTCATCTTGTCGTTCGTTGATTTGCCGTGGCTTTACGATCTGTCGGCGCCCAGCTTCAAACCTGTCGACATGCAATGAGAAAGCCCGACCAGTCCATCATATGGAGTGACATCGATCTCGTGATCTTCGACATGGACGGGACCCTCTACAATCAGCGGCGTCTCAGGACGCGCATGGCGCTGAATTTGCTGCACGCCGCCATGCGGACAAGAAGCCTCAAGACATTGAATGTTCTGCGCACATTCCGGCAATGCAGGGAAGCGCTGGCGGAGCAAGTGCAGACCGATTTCGTGGATCGCCAGTTTGAAGACACGGCGATGCGATGCGGCTGTTCTGAGGTGTACGTTCGCGAAGTTGTCAACGAATGGGTCGAGCGACGCCCTCTCGCCTATCTCGGCGCCTGCCGCTATTCGGGGGTCGAGGGACTTTTCGATGCTCTGCACCGCTCAGGTCGGACGATTGCCGTGTGTTCCGACTATCCCGCCATTGAGAAGCTCAAGGCTCTGGCGCTTAAGGCGGACTTTGTAGTCAGCGCCGCAGACGACGACGTGCGAAGGATAAAGCCCGACCCCGCCGGGCTGCGCAAGATACTTGGTGCGACCGGTGTGGATCCGAGCCGCTCGCTGATGATAGGCGACCGCTTTGACCGCGATTGGGCGGTGGCAAACCGTGTCGGCATGCCCGCCATCATAAGATCCACGCGCAGGGACCCGCGATGCAGGACTTTCCAGTCTTATCACGATGCGCTGTTCCAGCCCGTGGTGCAGTCGCTGGAGAAAAGCGGTGCATTCACCCCTTCCGAGTTTTGAAAAATGTGTCCAGGCCATCGCGGACACCTTGATCCGCCAGGAACTGCCCTCGCGGGAAACTCCCGAAATCGCTGAGGCCATCGGGATCTATGTATTGGCGGCGCATGCGGGCATGCCGGACTACCTCCGTCTGGCCTTTCGTATCCTGACCCTCGTATTCGATGCCTGGTCCTTCCCGGTCGCCGGAAAGCCCTTTCATCAGCTGAGCCCTGACCGTCGCGCGGATCAGTTGAGGCATTGGCAATTTTCACGTCTGAAGATCCGGCCCGCGCTAATCTCCTTCTACCGGACCTTGACGTTCTTTGGGCTCTATTCTGAACTCTACAAGCAGGACGTGGAATGTGGATCGCATCGTGAACACAACTGAGCCTGTCACGAGCCAAATGACGGCTGACATCGTGGTCATCGGTTCCGGGCCCGGCGGCGCGGTGACCGCGACCTTGTGTGCGGAAGCGGGCAAATCAGTGCTTCTGGTCGAAGAAGGCCAAAACTTGTCGCTTCAGTCGGTCCCGCATTTTTCAAAGGAAGAGTTGCTTGTCAAATATCGAAATGCCGGTATCTGCATAGCCTTTGGTCCGTCAAAAATTGCTTATGTCGAAGGTCGGTGCGTTGGCGGCGGCAGCGAGATCAACCGTGGCCTCTATCACCGCGCGCCGGAACATTTGCTCGATCAGTGGCGGGCCATCTTCAAAGTCGGGGACTTGTCTCTCGACCGGCTGATGCCCCACTTCGTTGCCTGCGAGAACACCGCCAGGATCGAATATATTCCCGGCGAGACGCCCCCTATTTCGACGCGGTTGCGCGACGGGGCTGCCCGTCTTGGGTGGCAGGCGACTGAGGCGCCTCGTCTGTTCCGGTACGACGGCGCAGGAAAATCAGGTCGAAAACAATCGATGTCGGAAACCTTCGTTCCGCGATTTCTCAAAGCAGGCGGCCGTCTGATCGCGGACACCCGTGCGACCCGACTGATGCGTTCAGGGGGCAAATGGTGCGTGAAAGCATTGCATGCGCCGCCAAACGGCCCATCACAAAGGATAGAAATCTCAACTGATCGGATCTTCATTGCTTGCGGAGCGGTTCAGACACCCGCCCTTCTGCGACGTTCCGGTTTGACCAAAAATATTGGCAATTCTCTATATTTCCACCCGATGCTGAAGGTCGTCGCGCAGTTTGATGGGGATGTGAACAATCCGGACGATCCCGATCCCGTTCATCAAATCAGGGAATTTGAGCCTTGGTTCGGCATGGGATGCTCTATCAGCAAACGGCCGATGCTCGGTCTCGCAATGGCAAATCATGCCGGGCACTTCGCGGAAATCGATCAGCACTGGCGTCGCATGGGGATATATTATGTGCAGGCAGCGAGCGGAAGGGCGACGGTGCGCAACCTGCCGTTTTTTCGCGATCCGTTGGTGAGGGTCTGGCAAAATGAGGCGGATCTCGGAAAACTCGCCGATGGCCTAAAGCGATTGGCCGAGGCGCTATTTGCCGCTGGCGCTGTCGCTGTCTATCCGAGTGTTCCGGGCTATCCGGTGCTCCGTTCCATGGAAGATGTCCGAAAACTTCCCGCTACGTTTGCCGGCAGCGATGGCAGCATGACCTCGGTGCACGTATTTTCATCATGTCCGATGGGTGGAAACGACGCCATTTGCGCGACGGATTCGTTCGGCCGCGTTCGTGATGCTGATGGACTTTATATCGCCGACGCGTCCCTCTTGTGCGGGCCGACGATCGTCAATCCTCAGGGCACCGTCATGGCCATCGCCCATCGCAACGCGACACACGCCGTTGAAAGCCGATTTAACTGAATTGATATTGCAGTTCGCTGACCGATCCCGTTCCAGATGCAGATCAGCCCGAGGTCTGGATTTTGCTTGAAGCATCTGGTTTCTGCGTCGCCGCCGACAACAGCCACCCGATTCCAAAGAGAGCTGTAGGCGCCCACAGAATAAGATGGGCCAGCAACACGACGGCCGCCGCCATTGGGGTGTCCACCCCTGCGAGCGTGAAGGCCTGAAGCCCAAAGAATTCAAACGGACCGAAATGCCCCGGGAGACTCGGCACAAGCGTGCCGAGCGTGCTGAAAGCGAAGGCCAGAGAGGGTTGCAACAAGGCATCGGTTGATCCGCCTAAGCTGACCCAAACCCCAAGAAAAACACCACTTTCCAAAAGCCACAAGGCAAATGACATAACCGTGAGCATGCTTAGGCGGCGCCATGAGCTAATTTGTGCGATTGCCTCCGATGCGGCCCGCAATGCAGTGATCAGAACAATGATGGGACCGAAGTTGACCCGCCGGAATAATTTTTCGAGCAAGCGGTAACAAAGCGCCGGGGCAAATAGCACCCCCAATCCACCGCTAAGCGAGAGAATGAGCAAAAGCTGGAAATTCCACACCAATGCGGGTGAAGCAGTGAGGTCAACCAGCGCCAGTGACATCGCACCCAATAGGACGATGGTGACAAGATCGAGAATGCGCTCGATGATCATGGTGCCGATAACTGTCCCTGCCGGGATATCGAACTGGCGGCTAAACCACAGAACACGGAAACCATCCCCAACCCGCAGGGGAAGAACATCACTCATGCCGAAGCTGGCTATAAAGGGACCGACCGTAGGTTTCAACGGCAAGCGGCGACCGGTCGTCCATTGCAGCATCATCCAGAACCGGACTGCCCTCAGAAGAAAGTCAATAACAAAGGCGCAGATGGCAAAGAGGAGTGGCGCGACGGTCGCACGGCGGAGCATAGCGCCAACCTCTGCAATGTGGACATTGCGCATGGCAAGGACAACAAACGTCGCCCCAACAATCAAGCCAAGTCCAACCCTGATTATTCTGCCTGTGCGACCCTGATTGAAATCAGCCATTCGGGCTTGCCATATATTGGAGATGGAGCGCAGCAAGTGTCGTGCGATTGGTGATCTCCAGCTTGCGGTAGATGTTGTTTAGATGAATGCCGATGGTCCCTTCGGTTGTTCCCAATTTCTGTGCAATGGCTCGGTTGGACAATCCTCCGCAGATCTGTACCGCGACCTCCCTTTCGCGGACGGTCAGCAGATCGAGTTTTTGAGGGCTATCGGATGGCCCGGCGCTCGTTGCCCTGACTACTAGCTCCGGCGGCAGCCACTTCTCTCCGCTTGCGACCTGCCGCATGCAGTCCAAGAGTGCTTCGGGGGCATACTCCTTCAAGAGGATGCCACACACACCCATTGATATTGCGTCCGCGATCTGGCGGCCTGTCAGAGTCGCGGTGAGGAAAATTACCTTCACCGGCAACCGCCCTTTAAAAACGGTTCGCTGGATCTCCAGTCCGCCAACATCCGGCATGGAAACATCAAGCACGGCCAGATCGGGTCGGAGATCGCTAATGAGCGACAACGCTTGCGCCCCGCTCGCCGTTGCCGCCAACACATTGAAATCCGGCGCGGTTTTCAGCAGACCCTGCAATCCGCGAAGCAGCAAAGGGTGATCGTCAGCGAGGACAACCGAATACATTATCGCGCTACCTGGCCCAGGGGCAATGCAATGCGCAGGCTCAGTCCCGGCGACGCGCCGCAGATTGTCAGGTTACCCTTGAGTTCGCTAACCCGCGCGCACAGCGACAAGGGCCGTTTCGGTTCGACATCAGTTGCCATTCCCGATCCGTTGTCGGAAATTTCGAGCTCAACGCCGGAATCGGCACGAACAAGCTCAATCCGCACTTGCGTTGCCTTCCCATGCCGGACGGCGTTGGCGGTGGCCTCAGAGACGAGCTGCATGATTTCATGCTGCATGGATTTTGGAACTTCGAGGTCCGGCGGATCGAGGGTAGCCTCGATCCGGCAATCCCATTGCTGCCTCAGAAGCTTTGTTAGACCGGGCAGCGCCCGGCAGAGCGGCGCCTCATCATATTGGTGGACGGAGCGCTGGTCATCGACATATTGCCGGATGCGCTGTTGCAAATTGAAAACGAGCGTATTCACATCGGCCACGTTAGCTTTTGGTTCCTTGGGAACGGATTTGGCGATGAGCTTGAGTTTCAGGCTAGCGGCAGTGAGATCCTGCAGGATGCTGTCATGGAGGTCGCGCGCGAGCCTCGCGCGCTCTTCAGCGCGGGCCGCCTCGGTTGTTTGCTGCATCAGCGCGAGACGCCCTAGTTCCGATCTGAATCGCATAGCGATGATTTCAGTGAGCGAACCGCATTCGTCGGGATGACAGGCCGGATCGATGACGAAAACCCGGCCGCGATACCGCACGCTGGAGAATGCGGCCGAGCAGATATATTTGAAGGGCGTGCGAACTTCCGCCGCCAGTTCCGGCAGGTCGCGGAAAATTCCTGCTACTTCGGCTTCGATGACCGGCGCCGTTCCGCTTCGGTCGAGATCGGGCATCGGCGGTTCCGGATCGTGTTGGTTCCAGAAAACCGCGTCCCGAACATCGATCAGCCGCAAATCGCCCTGCAGCCAATAGGCGACGCTGCCGATATCCTCCTCCTGATCCCGCCAAACGACCACCAGGCGAGGGTCACCCATTACGTCGGCCGCGTGATTGAAAAGGCCGTAGAGCCATGACAGTCGATCGCCAGTAATTGCATCGAACGGCCAATGGGCAAGCTGCGTCAGACGCTGGCGGTGGTGCTCACGATAAGCGCCGAAATAGCCGAGCATAACGGCCGCAACCATGAAATAAGTCGCACGCATGATAAATACATTAAGTTCGGACGGACCGCCGTTCTCCAGATCGGGCACACCGATAATGACCAGAACGACCTGCAGAACGACAGCGCCCAAGAAAGCTCCCCTCAGTCCCCAGCGCAGGGTCATGGCAAGTAAGATAAAAGGCAGGAAGGAAAAGAACGGACTTGTGAGTTCGTCCGTCAAAAAAGCGAGACAGCCAAGTATTACGGCATCGATGAGGTGAACGAGGAGGTGGACTGGGCTGCCAAGAGACTTCCGAAACGGAAATACCACCAAAAGCAGGGAAAGGACCATGTAGAGGCCAAGAACCACCTGCGATTCAAACAAAAACGACGCTGGGTCGGTGGGATCAAGATAGATCGCCAGGACAGCGAATAGCGCGGTGACCAAGCGGCCGATGTTGATCAACGCTTCGGGATCTGATGCCAGCAGGAAGTTTCTGGCCGATCTCCCAATCCTCATTGGACGAACGGCCAAGCCGGCGCGCTTCGTCTGAGTAACAAAGCCAAAATCGAGGCTTGCCATGCAAACTCCTTGTCGAAGTACCGTGCATCGCGGCCGGGGGGGCGACCGTCAATAAGCGTGCAAGCGAGTTTGGCATCACTGCGCAAGCTATTGCATCACCTCCGGCGCGAACGGAACGAACACGCCGATGCAGGAACTGGACAAGGAAGAATAAGGCACCCACGGAGTCGTTGCACCATACCAATATGTGGTAGTCCGCTATTCAATCAGCACGAGTCGCTTTGCGGTCACTACTATTGTTCTCGCAATCGCGACCTTCAGCGTGGTGGGCGGCAATGTCTGCTTTCAGGCAGCGGTAAAGCTGATATCTACGGCTGATAAGAGGCGCAAAGCGGTCGTTCAAGCCGCGCCCTACTCCGTCTCCAGCTTCCCTTTCAACTGCGCCCGTGCGTCGCGGATCGAGGCGGCATAGGTCACCAGCGGACGCTTGACGCCATGATTGATCAGCATGCGCCGTATCTGGGGCGCGGCACCCGATATGATGAAGCGGACACCGGCGCGCTTCGCCTTGTGGGCGGCGCCCTCGATGACATTGGCCGCCGTCGAATCGAAGAACGGTACGGCCGAACAGTCGAGGATGAAGTTCTTGCGCTGGTCGGCAATGCGGTCGAGCACGGTGCCGACGGTCGACGCAGCGCCGAAGAAGAAGGCGCCCGAAATGCGGTAGACGACGGTGTCGGCATCGGTCGCCTCGCTGGAATCGTAGGCGTTGCTGCTGTCGGCGACATCCTCCTGCACCAGCGGCTGATCGGCCTCGACGGCAATGCTCTTGGACATGCGGTCGATGAACAGGATCGACCCCAGCACAAAGCCGACGACGATCCCTTCGGTGAGGTCGCGGAAGACGACGATCAGGAAGGTTGCCATCAGCACCAGCGCATCGCCGCGCGAAGCGCGCAACAGGGTGGCGAAGGCCTGTTTTTCGAACATGTTCCAGCAGACGACCGCCAGCACGCCGGCAAGGGCGGCGAGCGGGATGTAGCTGGCCAGCGGTGCCGCCACCAGCATGAAGACAAGCAGGAACAGCGAATGCAACATGCCCGAGATCGGCCCATGTGCGCCGGCCCGCACATTGGTGGCGGTGCGGGCGATGGTGCCGGTGGTGCAGATGCCGCCGAACAGAGCCGAGGCGATATTGGCGAAGCCTTGCGCCACCAGTTCGCAATTTGAACGGTGCCGCCGGCCCGTCATGCCATCGGCGACAACCGCCGACAGCAGCGATTCGATCGCACCGAGCAGCGCAAAGGCGACGGCGTCCGGCAGCACGGCGATCGCCTTGTCGAGGCTGAGCGCCGGCAGTGCCGGAAACGGCAGGCTGCGCGGAATGCCGCCGTAACGCGTGCCGATCGTTTCCGCCGGCAGCGCCAGCAGCGCCACCACCAGCGAGGCCAGGCCGACGGCGATCAGCATGCCCGGCCAGCCCGGCCGCCAGCGTTTCACCGCGACAATGGTGACGATGGTCAGCACCGCCACCAGTGTCGCCGAGATGTTGAGCGTGCCGGCCGCCTCACCGATCGCCATCAGCTTCGGCAGAAGCGGTCCGGGCTCGGTGCCTGCAAGCTTCAACCCGAACAATTCGACGATCTGGCCGGAGAAGATGATGATCGAGATGCCGGCGGTGAAGCCGACCGTCACCGGATAGGGGATGAATTTGATGTAGGTGCCGAGCCTCAGATAGCCGATCGCGAGCAGGAAGACGCCCGACATCATCGTTGCCAGCAGAAGACCGTCGACACCTTCGCGCTGAACCGTTGCCGCCACCAACACGATGAAGGCGCCAGCGGGTCCGCCGATCTGGAAACGGCTGCCCCCAAGCGCGGAGACGATGAAGCCGCCGACGATGGCGGTGAACAGGCCGCGCTCCGGCGTCACCCCCGACGCGATGGCGATCGCCATCGACAGCGGCAGTGCGACGATGGCGACGGTCAGGCCGGCCATGAAGTCGGCCTTGAACTGCGGCAGGCGGTAACCTTCGCGCCAGACCGTCACCAGTTTTGGCGTGAACAGTTCGTAAAATGTCGGCCTCGCCGGATGGTGGCTTGCCGGATGGCTCTGGTCCATGAATGTGCCTTCCGCTCCGTGAAGGCGGCGGGATCGTCGGCAGGAACGTCGGCGGTCGCGTCGCGACTTATGTGTGCCGACTCGGGTTGCGGGAGAGGCTTAGCGCGGCACGGTCTGCTTGAGGCGCACGCCCCTGCCACCGCGCTCGCTGGTCTGGTTCTCGCCGATCAATTCCACCCCGGCCTCGTCAAGGGCCTGGATGACCTTCATCAGCGTGTCGACCACGCCCCTGACCACGCCATCACTCGCCTCCATGCGCTGGATAGTCGGAAGCGAAACGCCGGCGCGCTCGGCGAGCGTCTTTTGATCGATGCCGGCCAGCGCCCTTGCGGCGCGCATCTGCGCGGCAGTGATCATCGGCCAAAACCCCCGTCTGAGTCTGCGGTATCAACGTATAATACAGTCATGATGATGTTTCAACCATCATAATGCATATATGAAACATGTACCCTCTCGGGAAACCGGATGGCGGGGAGCAAGACAGGCATGCTAGGCTGGTCATTGCCGGGAAGATATCGAGGCAGCCTTCCCTCGGGGTGAGCAGTTGAAGATTTCCAGAGCTTGGATGACATCGGCAGCCTTGCTGTCGGTGGTTTTGCTGTTGACGGGTTGCGGGCACGGGCTGATCAACCGGCTGATCTAATCTCCAGTCTCGCTGTCGCCGTCCAGGCGCTGCCCGCGCCATCGCTGCCACGCCCAGGCCATGAGCCAGCACAGCATCGCCCAGACGAAGCCGGCGCACCAGCCGGCCAGCACATCCGATGGCCAGTGCACACCAAGATAGATGCGGCTGATGCCGACCAGCAGCGTCGTCAGCACCGCCAGCGACAGCACATAGATCTTCGTCGTTCGCCCCGGCAGGAAGCGCGCTGCCAGCGCGCCGAGCGTAAGGTAGGTCACCGCCGACAGCATGGCGTGGCCGCTGGGAAAGGACAGCGAAGTTTCGTTGACGAGATGCGAGACGAGTTCGGGGCGGGGCCGGTCGATGCCGGCTTTCAGCAGGCTCGACAGCACCTGGCCGCCGGCCACCGCCACGAAGATGAAAATTGCCGTTGCCGGCCGGCGGATCAGCAGCAGATAGAGGATCGTCGCCGCCGTGATCAGCACCAGCACGGCCGAACTGCCGAGGCTGGTGATGTCACGCATCGCGCCCTCCAGCCAAAGCGGGCCGATTGGCACCCCCGGTTGACCCGGCTGACGGAAAGCGAGCAGGATTTCAGTGTCGAAAGTGTGCGGCGTGGTGGCGCGCGCCACCTCTATCAGCTCCTCGAAGCCCCACAG
>NZ_RZRQ01000400.1:0-4859 GCF_003997785.1 Mesorhizobium sp. M7D.F.Ca.US.004.01.2.1
TGGTCATCACGCCCGGATGGTGGCCGTAGACCTCCTTGTTCATCTTCTGCAGGAAGCTGACCGCCTCGAGGTTCTCGCGGCCGCCCTTCTCGTTGGGGATCCATTCGCCGGCCTTGCGCGAATAGTCGAGGTAGAGCATCGAGGCGACCGCATCGACGCGAAGTCCGTCGACATGGTATTTCTCGGCCCAGAACAACGCGTTGTTGACGAGGAACGACACCACCTCGCGGCGGCCGAAATTGTAGATCGCGGTGTTCCAGTCGGGATGAAAACCCTTGCGCGGATCGGCATGTTCATAGAGCGCGGTGCCATCGAAATTGGCCAGGCCATGCGCGTCGACCGGGAAATGCGCCGGCACCCAGTCGAGGATGACGCCGACGCCGGCGCGGTGGGCGCCATCCACGAAACGAGCAAAGCCGTCCGGGTCGCCGAAGCGGGCCGACGGCGCGTAGAGGCCGGTCGTCTGGTAGCCCCAGGACGGGTCATAGGGGTGTTCAGAGATCGGCATGAATTCGATATGGGTGAAACCGGTCTCGACCACATAGGGGATCAGCCGGTCGGCCAACTCATCCCATGACAGGAACGTACCGTCGTCGTGAAGCTGCCAGGAGCCGGCATGGACCTCGTAGATCGAGATGGCTTCGCGCCGGTGATCGGCATTGCGCCAGAAATTGCGGTGCGCCTCGTCGCCCCACTCATGCGCCGGCGGCACGGCCACGACCGAAGCGGTGGCCGGACGCAGTTCGGATTTGAAGGCGAACGGGTCGGCTTTCAGCGGGAGTCTTACGCCATCGGGGCCGATGATCTCGTATTTGTAGGGCCGTCCGGCACCGATGTCGGGTACGAACAGTTCCCAGATGCCGGTGTCGCGGCGATCACGCATCGTGTGCCGGCGGCCGTCCCATTCGTTGAAGTCACCGACCACCGAGACGCGCCGAGCATTGGGAGCCCAGACGGCGAAATGCACTCCGGAAGCGCCTTCGTGGTCAATGACATGGGCGCCGAGCTTGTCGAACAACCTTAGGTGCGAGCCTTGGGCGATGTAGTAGTCGTCCATCGGGCCAAGCACCGGACCAAACGAATAGGGATCGGTCAGCCACCAGTCACCGCCGGCATTGCGCGCGTGATAGCGCAGGGGCTGCCGCTTCCTGATCGAGAGCTTGCCTTCGAAAAAGCCGCCATCGTCGCGCCTGGACAGTTCACCCGCTATGGTGCCGGTCAGCGTGTAAGCGGTGACGAATTCCGCATGCGGAACGAAGCAGCGGGCATACAGGCTCTTGCCGACCTCATGGACACCAAGGACCGCGAAGGGATCTCCGTGCGTGCCGGCAACAATCGCCGCAACATCGCTGGCTGGCGCCAGTCCGTCCGGCCCGCTTGTCGCAGCGGTCGCGCGCGGCTTCTTCATCAGGCAGTGTCCCTCCCCGGGCACCAAGTTTCTAGTGATGAGAATCCGACATTCAAACTCACATCACCGGGACCACATTGTTCGCGGCCTCATGCAATCACATCAGACAGGCACGTTCCAGATTTCTTTCGCATATTGGCGGATCGTGCGATCAGAGGAGAACCAGCCGACACGCGCAACGTTGCGGATTGCCCTGGCGTACCAGTCGGGACTGTTGCGCCAGACCGCATCGACCTCGCGCTGGGCGGCGGCATAGGCATCGAAATCGGCGGCAACCATGAACCAGTCGCTGTTGTAGAGACCGTTGATAAGGTCGCGGTAACGCTCCGGGTCATCAGGCGAGAAGACGCCTGACGAAACGGCGGCAACCGCTTGCGCCAGCTCAGGCGATCCCTCGATGACGGCGCGCGGGTTGTAGCCATTGTTGCGCCGCTCGGCGACCTCGGCCGTGGTCAGGCCGAAGATGAAGATGTTGTCGTCGCCGACGCATTCCTTGATCTCGACATTGGCGCCGTCGAGCGTGCCGATGGTCAACGCGCCGTTCAGAGCGAACTTCATGTTGCCGGTGCCCGACGCTTCCATGCCGGCGGTCGAGATCTGCTCGGACAGGTCAGCGGCCGGCATCATGATCTCGGCCAGGCTGACATTGTAGTTCGGCACGAACACCACCTTCAGCAAACCGCGCACGGCCGGATCGCGGTTGATGACCTTGGCGACGTCGTTGGCGAGTTTGATGATCAGCTTGGCATTGTGGTAGCTGGGCGCCGCCTTGCCGCCGAAGAATTTCACGCGCGGCATCCAGTCGCGCTCGGGATGCGAGCGGATCTGATCGTAGAGAGCGATCGCCTCGAGGATGTTCAGAAGCTGGCGCTTGTATTCGTGGATGCGCTTGATCTGGATATCGAACAGCGCCGAGGGATCGACCTTGATGCCGAGCCGGTCGGCGACGAGGTTGGCCAGCCGCGCCTTGTTGGCGCGCTTGACGGCGGCGAATTTGTCGCGAAAGGCGGCATCGCCAGCGAAGACATCGAGATCCTTGATGGCATCGATGTCGTCGAGAAAACGGTCGCCGATCGCCTCACGAGCGAGCGACGTCAGCCCGGGATTGCACTGGATCAGCCAGCGCCGCGGCGTGATGCCGTTGGTCTTGTTGTTGATGCGATCGGGATAGAGCTTATGCAGGTCGGCGAACACCGTCTCCTTCATCAGGTCGGTGTGAAGCGCCGAAACACCGTTGATCGAATGCGAGCCGACAAAGGCCAGATTGCCCATGCGCACCCGGCGGTCGCCATTTTCCTGGATCAGCGAGATGCGGCCGATCTGTTCGTCCGAGAACTGGTTGGAGGCACGCGCCTCCAGAAGCACCTCGGCGTTGATGGCGTAGACGATCTGCATATGGCGCGGCAAAAGCCGCTCGAACAGCGGCACCGGCCAGCTTTCCAGCGCCTCGGGCAGCAGCGTGTGGTTGGTGTAGCCGAAGGTGCGCTTGGTGATGCTCCAGGCGAGGTCGAAATCCATGCCGTGCACATCCATCAACAGGCGCATCAGCTCGGGCACCGCGATGGCCGGATGGGTGTCGTTGAGATGGATCGCAGCCTTATCGGGCAGCGACTTCAGGTCGCCATACTGGCTGAGATGGCGCTGGACGATGTCCTGCAGCGAGGCGGTGGAGAAGAAGTACTCCTGCCTGAGCCGCAGTTCCTGCCCGGCCTTGTGGGAATCGGCGGGATAGAGCACGCGCGACAAGGCATCGGCCTTGTTGCTTTCGGCAAGCGCGCCGATGTGGTCGCCGGCATTGAACTTGTCGAGCAGGATCGGATCGACAGGCATGCCCGACCAGAGCCGCAGCGTGTTGACGCGATTGGCCCGCCAACCGACGACGGGCGTGTCATAGGCGACGGCCAGCACATGCTCGGTCGGCTTCCAGACATGGCGCTCGAGCCGGCCGTCCTTGGAGGTGATCGATTCCACCGAACCGCCGAACCCGACCTCGAACGAGCGCTCCCGGCGTTCGAATTCCCACGGGTTGCCGTGATCGAGCCAGGTCTCGGGCAGTTCGACCTGCCAGCCGTCATGAATCTCCTGGCGGAACATGCCGTTGGCATAGCGGATGCCGTAGCCATGCGCGGGAATGTCGACGGTCGCCATGCTTTCCATGAAGCAGGCGGCAAGCCGGCCGAGGCCGCCATTGCCGAGTGCCGCATCCGGCTCGAGTGCGGCGATGAGATCGAGATCGACGCCCAGCGACGACAGCGCCTCGCGCATATTGTCCATCAGGCCGAGATTGGAGAAGGCATCGCGCATCAGGCGGCCGATGAGGAACTCCAGCGACAGATAGTAGACGCGCTTTTCCTGCTGGTCGTAGGCCTCTTTCGTCGCTTGCATCCAGTGGTCGACGATGCGGTCGCGCACGACCTTGATCGAGGCGGTCAGCCAGTCGTACTGGGTCGCGACGGTGGTGTCCTTGCCGACCCGGTATTTGAGGGCCATCAAGACTTCCCTTGCGAGCGTCTCTGGATCAGGATTTTCGAGCAGTGGCGGGAGGGGTTCGGATGTCATCGCGCTCGTCATGCTGCCTCTCGTGCGGTTGCCATGATCATACCGGCTTTCATGGTTCCTCCCAGCCCATGCTAGCTGATACCGCTATATATTCAATCGATTTAGATTAGCTCATGCTAGCTTACCCTGCGGCAATTTGCCAATTTAAAGCGCGGCGCGCTCAGACATTCCGCGCGACGCGCTTCAAGTTTTTGTTCCGTGCATGCCGTCCCAAAACCGCTACGCACTTTTGGGCGACATGCATCAGGCAGCCAGCGCCGCCTCCGGCGGGACCTTTGCTCCGGTCATGAAGGCGACGGCGTCGGACATCGTATATTGCTTGGGATCGATGACGCAGAGGCGACGGCCGAGCCGATGGATGTGAATGCGGTCGGCCACTTCGAAGACATGCGGCATGTTGTGCGAGATCAGCACGATCGGCAGGCCGCGCTTCTTGACGTCGAGGATCAGTTCAAGCACGCGGCGGCTTTCCTTGACGCCAAGGGCGGCCGTCGGCTCGTCCATGATCACCACACGGCTGCCGAAGGCGGCGGCGCGCGCCACAGCCACGCCCTGGCGCTGACCGCCAGAGAGCGTCTCCACCGCCTGGCTAATGTTCTGGATGGTCATCAGGCCAAGCTCGGTGAGCTTGTCGCGGGCGCGCTTTTCCATCGCCGGACGGTCGAGCATACGAAGCCAGTCGCCCAGAAAACCCGGTTTGCGGATTTCGCGGCCAAGGAACATGTTGTCGGCGATCGACAGCGCCGGCGACAGCGCCAGATTCTGATAGACGGTCTCGATGCCGGCTTCGCGGGCTTCCATCGGTGATTTGAAGGCGACGGGTTTGCCTTCAAGCCGGATCTCGCCTTCATCGGGCACGGCCGCGCCGGAAATCGCCTTGATGAGCGACGAC
>NZ_RZRQ01000401.1:0-4841 GCF_003997785.1 Mesorhizobium sp. M7D.F.Ca.US.004.01.2.1
ACATTGACCCGGGTGATCGAGACGCCCGACAGGAAGGCCGACTTTTCGTTGGAGCCCGTCGCCTGGATGGTGACGCCGACGCGCGTCGCCCGGAACCACCACCAGAACAGCAAAAGTGCCAGCAGCATCCAGACCGGGCTGGTCAGGCCGAACAGCTGGGCATAACCGAAGCCGACCCACCAGCCGGGAACGCTGCCGCCATCGGTCGGCAGGATGATCATGGCGACGCCGTTGAGGATCGACCAGGTGGCGAGCGTAACCAGGAAGGGCTGCAGTTTCAGCAGTGAGATCAGCAGGCCGTTGAGCGCGCCGATCAGGAAGCCGAGGGCCAGAATGGCCAGGGTCCACAGAGCGACGGTCGACGGGTCGTCGGTGAAGCGCGTTGCCGCGATCACCGTGCCGAGGCTGATCATGCCGCCGATCGACAGGTCGATGCCGCCGCGCACCAGCACGATGGTCTGGCCGGTTGCCGCCAGCATCAGCGTCATCGCCGCCGCCGTGTCGAGGTTGATCTCGTCCAGCGAGAAGACGCCGGATTGCAGGCTGCCATAGATGGCAACGATCAGGGCCAGCATCAGGCAGGCGACCAGGAACGGCGCGCGGTCGAGCGCGCGGCCGCGCCAATCGATGCCTGGCCTGGCGGGTTTCATTTCGGCTGGCCTTTGCGCCATCTCAACAGGTCTCTCCGCGACTGACATCACCATGCCTCAGGCCGCCTCGCTTTCAAGCATGGCGGCGCGCAAAATGCTTGCCTCCGAGATACGGTCACCCTCCAGCGTGGCTGCGATACCGCCGTTGCGCATCACCAGCACGCGGTCGGCGACGTGGACGAGTTTCGGCATGTCGCTGGAATGGAACAGGATCGCATAGCCCTTGGCCGCGAGATCCCGCATCAGCTGGAATATCTCCCCCTTGGTACCGACATCGACGCCGCGCGTCGGGTCGTAGAGCAAGAGCACGCGCGCTTGCGTGAGCAGCATCTTGCCGAAGATCACCTTCTGCTGGTTGCCGCCGGACAGCGTGCCGGCAAGCTGCTCCGGCGTGCCGGCCTTGATGCGCAGGAAATCGACCATCTCCTTGACCAGGGCAGCTTCCTTTTGTCGGCTCAGCAAGCCATTTTCGGTGAAGCGCTTGATGACCGACAGGGTCAGGTTCTCGCGCACGCTCTTGGTCAAAAGCAGGCCCTGCCCGCGCCGGTCCTCGGGCACCAGCGCGATGCCGTCCTTGCCGGTCAGCGCCTGGCGCGGATTGCCGATCGAAACCGGCTTGCCCCACAGTTCGACGGTGCCGCTCGCCTTGCTGGCGCCGAACAGCGACTGGAACAGTTCGCGCTGGCCGTGGCCTTGCAGCCCGCCGACGCCGAGCACCTCGCCCTCGCGCAGCGCAAAATCGACGCCGGAGAGCCGGCTGCCGCTGGAAAAGCCCTTGACCTTCAGCGCAATGCGATCGGTCGCGGTGGCAATACGTTCGGGATAGAGCCGGTCGAGATGCCTGCCGATCATCTGGGTGACGATCTCGTTGTCGGACACGGCATTGGCCTCATGCACGGCGATGGTGCTGCCATTGCGGAAGATGGTCAGCCGGTCGGCGATGGCGCGCACCTCGGCCATGCGGTGCGAGATGAAGATGACCAGCCTGCCCTCGGCGGCCAGTTGCCGGGTGAGCTTGAGCAGCCACTCGGCTTCGCGCGCGGGCAGCGCCGAGGTCGCCTCATCTAGGATCAGGATGCGCGGATCCTTGGCCAGGCCCTTGGCGATCTCGACGATCTGCCGTTCGGCCAATGTCAGCCGGCGCAACTCCTGCTCGGGGCGCAGCGCCGGGAACTTGTACTTGTCGAGAAGCGCCAGCGTCTTGCGGCGCATCTCTGCGCGATTGACGGTGCTCAGGAGCGTCCTTGGTTCGTGGCGAAACCAGATGTTCTGCTCGACGCTCAGATCAGGGATCAGCGACAGTTCCTGGAAGACGGCGGCGATGCCGCGCGCCTGGGCAGCATCCGGATTTGCGGGACGATAGTCCTGGCCGTCGACCAGGATCGAGCCGCCATCATGCCGAACCGCGCCGGACAGGATCTGGATGAAGGTGCTCTTTCCCGCGCCATTCTCGCCGAGCAGTGCGTGCACCTCGCCGGCGCGGGCACTGAATGTCGCCTCGCTCAGCGCGACAATGCCGCCATAGCGTTTGGACAGGCCTTTGACGGTGACGAGGTCCATGAATGCGCCTTCGAAAAACTCTCCCGACATCTTGCGATGCCGGGAGACAGGGTCGTGGTCACAGGATGTTACTTGCTGCCAGCGGCTTCCGCAGCGGTGATCTCGACCCAGTCGGGCGTGATCGGCAGCGTCAGGCCGGGCGCCTGGTCGGGGAAGGCATTCTCG
The DNA here is from genome assembly GCF_003997785.1 of Mesorhizobium sp. M7D.F.Ca.US.004.01.2.1. Lineage (NCBI taxonomy): Bacteria > Pseudomonadati > Pseudomonadota > Alphaproteobacteria > Hyphomicrobiales > Phyllobacteriaceae > Mesorhizobium > Mesorhizobium sp. M7D.F.Ca.US.004.01.2.1. The sequence goes on from NZ_RZRQ01000401.1 coordinate 2,376, forward strand.
CCGACCGCGATCTTGATCATCTTGGTGCCCGGATAAAGCTTGGACTCGAAGGGATCGGTGGTGACGAAGTCGCCCTTGACCGAGATCGAGCGTTCGGCCGGCTTCTTGCCGGTGTCGAGAATATCGACCGCCAGCCTGATCGCTTCCGAAGAGAGATAGGCCGGGTTCGAGCCGAGGATACACTTGGCGCCTTTAGTCTGCGCGCAGGTAAGGGCGGCTACATTGTAGGAGAAGCCGACGACCGGGACGATCGGCCGGCCGGCATCCTTGAGCGCCTGGATGGCGCCCGATCCGTAGCCTTGCGTCATGATGCCGTCGATCTGCGGATTGGCGGCAAGCAAGGCGGCGACCCCCGACTGCTCCGGTCCAAGCGCGTAATTGCCGTTGTAGTAGCCGACCACCTTGATGTCGGGATATTTGGCCAGCACCTTCTCATAGCCCTGCTGCAATTGAGCCGAGATCGGCGCGCCGGCGAGGCCACGGTCGAGGATGATGTTGCCCTTGCCGCCAAGCTGCGTGGCCATCCACTCGGCCATGACGGAGGGGATGCGGTCCCAGTCGGAGGCGACGGCATAGGCGCAGGGCTCGGTCACCACCTGGTCGAAGCTGATGACGACAATGCCGGCGTCACAGGCCTTCTTGATGGTCGGGTTCAAGGCCGAGTCCGAGCCGGCATCGACGAGGATGGCGTCCGGCTTCTGGCGGATGATATTGTTGAGCGAGTTGATCTGCGCCTGAACGGTGTTCTCGACATTCTCGATCTTGAGGTCGACGCGGCCCTTCAGCGGTCCCTTGTTGACCGAAACGGTGGCGACGCGCTCCATCTGCTGGCGCCAGTCATTGCCGACGAAATTGTTCGAGAGGTAGATGGTGTAGGGCTTCTTGTCCTCCGCGCGGCTCGGCGCCGTGCTGATGGCGATTGCAGACATGGCAAGAGCTGCCAATCCTATGCAAACTGTCTTCAGTTTCATGGTCTCTCCTCCTTCGTGTTTCCTGCATCAGCCAGCGACGGACTTCGCCATCTTGGTGGGTGCTGCACCTAAATTGATACCGGTACCAATACGCCTTGTCAATTTAAGCCAAGGCGCATTGGGGAGCTTCGAGGCGACCATTCGCCGCCGATTGGCAGACGTCGCTCATTTCGCGCCGGCGGCCTCGGCAGGGGTGATTTCAACCCAGTCCGGGCTGACCGGAAGAAACAGACCGGGAGCCATGTCCGGAAAGGCGTTCTTGCCAACCTCGATCTTCTGCATGGCCGCATCGGGGTACAATTCCGACGCGATCGGATCGGTGGTGAGGAAGGCATTGCGCAGCAGGATCTTCTTTTCGGCCGGCTTCTTGCCGTCGAGGATCTCGACCGCCAGCTTCAGGGCCTCGGCCGACAGGTAGGCCGGGTTGGGCGCCAGGATGCACTGGGCGCCTTGCGTCTGGGCACAGGTCGTCGTCGTCAGGTTGAAGGGACTGCCGGTGATCGGAACGATCGGACGGCCGGCATCCTGCAGCGCCTTGATCGCTCCGGCGCCGTAGCCCTGGACGAAGATGGCGTCGACTTGCGGGTGGGCCGCCAGCAGGCTGGCGACACCGGCCTGCTCCGGTCCCAGCGCATAGTCGCCGTTGAAATAGCCGACCACTTCAATGCCGGGGTATTTCTTGATGACCTCCTCGAACCCACCCTGCAGCTGGGCGGAGATCGGAGCGCCGGCAAGCCCGCGGTCGACGAGGATCTTGCCCTTGCCGCCGAGTTTCTTGACCAGCCATTCGGCCTCCACGCGCGGCGCCCGGCCCCAATCGGACTCCATCGTGTAGGCGCAGGGCGCGCTGACGATCTGATCGAAGGCGATGATCAGAATGCCGGCATCGCAAGCCTTCTGGATCGTCGGGTTGAGCGCTTCGCCGGAGCCCGCATCGATGATGATGGCGTCGGGCTTGTTGCGAATGATGTTGTTGAGGGAATTGATCTGCGCCTGGACCGTGGTCTCGACCACTTCGACCTTGAGGTCGACACGGCCGGCCAGCGGCGGTTTTTTGACCGCGATGTCGGCGCTGCGCAGCATCTGCTGGCGCCAGTCGTTGCCGACGAAATTGTTGGAGAGATAGATGGTGTAAGGCTTCTTGTCCTGTGCGTTGGCCGGCACGGCATCGATCGACAGCAACGTCGTCGCGATCACCGCAAGGCCGGCGAAAAATGCGCCTGCTTTCATGACTTCCTCCTCCCGTGTTGTTGTCGGCCGCGCGAGCGCCGCCGCCTATTCAAGTGCCTTCCAGGCACGCCCCCTTATGGACAGACTTTGTTTTGTGCATGCCGTTACCCCGGAACCGCTGCGCACATTTGGGCGACATGCCCCAGGCAAATGCTCGACAGCGGATGTGGTCGCGCATCCACGTTCGATCGTGGTTTTCGACGCGGTCTTCATCCTAGCTATGATGCTATTATAATTTTATAAAACTGTCCATGGGCGCTGTCTC
>NZ_RZRQ01000402.1:0-4829 GCF_003997785.1 Mesorhizobium sp. M7D.F.Ca.US.004.01.2.1
CAGCCAGGCTGACTACCAACGGCTGTCGGAGTTTCGCTACCTGATCCGCCGCTTCCTAGAATTCAGCCAGGTCCAGGCGGAAGACGCCGGCCTGACCCCGCGCCAGCATCAGGCGCTGCTGGCAATCAAGGGATTCCCGGGCGGCGGCCCGGTGACGGTTGGCGACCTCGCGGAACGCCTGCGCATCCGCCACCACAGCGCCGTCGAACTGGTCAACCGCCTCAGCGAGGCAGGACTGGTCGCAAGGGACCAGGACAAGGACGACCATCGCCGCGTGCTGCTGCAGTTGACCGAGCGCGCCGACGATTGTCTGGCCGAGCTGTCGGCGGCGCATCTCGACGAACTGTCACGCATCGAACCGATGCTGCGGCGGCTGCTCGATCGCACGTGAACACTCCGGCGTCTTTGTGGGGCGACACGAATTATTTCCCAGTGCCCGAATCCTTTCGCCTCACAATAGCGTCTCGAAGATGAGCGACCTCAAAGGCGCAGGGCAACTAGGAGGACAACAGCGATGAAACGCCACCTGATACGCTACAAGACGAAGCCGGAACGGACCGACGAGAATGAATGGCTGGTCAAGGCCGTGTTCCTGGAGCTGCGGGAAAAATCGCCGGAAGGCGTTCGCTACATGACATGGCGATCTAACGACGGGTCCTTTGTCCATCTGGTCGAGACGGAAACCGAGGCCCATGCCGACATCATCACCGGGCTGGCGGCATTCGAGGCCTTTCAGAGTGGCATCAGGGATCGCTTGATCGAGCGTCCGCAGCGCGAGGAAATGACCGTGGTGGGCCATTACCGGATGCTGGACCAATAACGGCGAACAGAGGCGCATGAACATTCCTGGCGAGATCCGTGAGCCTTTTGCCCGCCTGTTCGGCGAACTGCGTCCCAAGCTGCACCGCTATTGCGCCCGCATGACGGGCTCGGTCATCGACGGTGAGGACGTGCTGCAGGAAGCGCTGACAAAAGCGTTCGAAGCTCTGCCCAACGCCGGCCCGATCGCCAACCCGGAAGGCTGGCTGTTTCGCATTGCCCACAATGCTGCACTCGATTTCCTGCGCCGTCGCGCCCGTGAAAAGGCCTTTGCCGATGAGGATCCGGACATGATCGTCGACCCGGCAAACCCCACCGTCGACCGTCAGGCCGCGGCGGCCGGACTGCATACCTTCATGCGCCTTCCCGTCGCGCAGCGAAGCAGCGTCATCATGATGGACGTTCTGGGCTATTCGCTGCAGGAAATAAGCACCACACTCGACACCAGCATTCCCGCGGTTAAGGCGGCGCTGCATCGTGGTCGCCATCGGCTGCGCCATCTTGCGGACGAACCGGACGACCGCCCTGTTCCGAGATTGAGCAACGCAGAGCGTCTGTTGCTCGAAGCCTATATCGATCGTTTCAACGCCCGCGACTTCGACGCGGTGCGCGACATGCTGGCGGATGAAGTCCGGCTGGAGCTGGTGGCCAGGACGCGGCTCAACGGCCGCAAGGAAGTCGGCACCTACTTCGGCAACTATTCCCGAGTGCAGGATTGGCGTTTCGTACCGGGCTTCGTCGAAGACAGGCCGGCGATCCTCGTCCGCGATAGCGATGATCCGGCGGCGCGGCCATCCTATTTCATCCTGCTGGCCTGGAAGGACGGCAAACTCTTGACCATCCGGGATTTCCGCCACGCCCGCTACATCGCAGACGGCGCCGAGTTGTTCGTGCTTTGAAACGATTTCGGGGCGAAAAGGCCTCTCGTGCTGCCTACTGCCTACTGCAGCGACTTCAGCAGATTGTCGAGCGTGAACGGATTGGACTTCGGCTTGGCCGGCGGCGGGTTGTCGTTGGCCTCCGGCAGCGGCGCACGCTCCATCTTCGGAGCCTGCTGCGCGGCCTTGCGCTCAGCCTCGAGCTTTGCCTTTTCCTGCGAGGCAATGCGCATCGCCTCTTCCGCCTTCTGCCGCTCCTGCTCGTCGGCCTGTGCCTTGGCCGCTTCGTCGGCGGCCTGCTGTTCGGCAGCGGCCTTGGCGTCCGCATCCGCCTTGGCTTTGGCATCCGAGTCAGCCTTGGCTTTCGCCTCCGCTTCGGCCTGAGCTTTGGCGTCGGCTTCAGCTTTCGCCTGGGCGTCCGCTTCGGCCTTGGCCTTGGCGTCAGCCTCGGCTTTCAGCCGGGCTGCTTCCTCCTGTTTGCGCAATTCCTCGGCGGCATTGTCCCGTTCGGTCTGCAGCGCCGCGTAATAGCGCACTTCGCGCCGCAGCCGCTGCTTCTCGAGCAGAGCAGCCTGCATCGCCTCGACGCGCTGCTGCTCCTTCTCCAGCGCGCGCTGGGTTAGGAACTGTGCCAGCGGCTCGCTGTCGAACTGCCGCTTCACGGCGCCGAACGGCCCCTCGGCGGTGAAGTTCACGACCGGTTCGGAGCCGACCTGGGCCTCGTCGCCTGGCCGATAGGTGATCGCCCCTTTGGCCGACACCATGGCTGTGTTGAGATCAGCTGTGATGTCAGCGGACAAGGTCGCAGCCGGATTGTCGAGGCTGATGGGCGGCGCCCTCAGCATGCCGCCGGCAACCGTGAAGGCGATGTCGGTGTCCTTGGCGGCGAGACTGCCATCGGCGGCGATGTCAGGCGCGAAGCCGGCGGTCTTGGCCGCATCGATGTCACGCCCGATCGCATCCGCCTTGGCGAGGAACGCACTGAACGCATCGGGATTGACGCCGGCGACCTGCAAGCTCTTCAGCGTCGCCGTACCGGATCCGGACAAGGCGGCGACCATCCCTTCGACCGATTTGCCGCTGCTTGACAGCGCCGTCGAGAAATCGCTGATGCCGCTGATGCCTGCATCCGGCAGCACGGTCGCCAGATCGGCGCCAGCCAGTTTCATCTGGCCGGTGAAAAGTCCTGTGCCGTCATTGTTCTTCAGCTCGAACAGGCCTGTCAGCGCCCCACCCAGCAATTTCGCCTTCAGATCCGAAACGCGGATGCCTTCCTGGTCGAGCTTGAGCGAAAAGGCGGCATCATAGGCGGTGGCGAACCGGCCGGCGGCGAGCGCTGCCGTCGTCAGGTCGAGGTCGGCGGTGAACGGCAGGCTGGATTTCTGGCTGAACGGTGTGGCCGGCCACACCCCGCTCTTATCGGCCACTTGCTTGTCGGCCCCCTCCTGGTCGACAAGAAAGGCGGAATCGCCGAACAGTGCCACTGCCATCGGATCGAGGTCGAGTTCGTCGAGCACCAGCGCACCGGCCAGATGTGGCACGCCGGCCTTGCCGTCGACCCCCTCCTTCACATCGACATTGACGTCGCCGGACACCGCCGCTTCGTTGATGGCGCCGTTGAGTTCGTCCAGCACCAGCAGACCGTTGCCATAGTCGCCCTGCGCGGCGAGCGACGTCGACATGCCGGCTCCCATGCCCGGTAGGCCGATGCCTGATGTCATCAGCCATGGCTCGATGTCGGCAGCGTCAAGGCTGAGCTTGCCCTTGGCGGCGAGGCCTTGCGACGTATCGGCGATCGTGCCTTCGAAAGCGGCCTTGAAGTCGTCGCCGGCAAGGCTGAAACTCGTCGCCAGGCCGCCGCCAAGCGTGCCCTTGGCCTGAATGTCCGTGCTTGCCTCGCCCAGCATGCCGAGCGGCAGCGCCGGCAGGCCGTAAAGGGCCAGCAGCGCGGTGGCATCAGGGTTTTTGGCGTTGAAGGTCAGCGCCACCGGCGCTTCGAGAAGCTTGTCCACCGCCCCCTTCCCCGACAGCGACGCGGAAAAAGCCGAGCCGCCGGCCTTGCCTTGCCCGCTCACCGCCAGGCCCGTGGTGCCGTCGCCATTGTCGGCCGCACTCGCCACCAGGTCGACGCGCGCATCCTGGAACAGCTCGGGATAGGCGGCGGCACGGCTCGCCAGTCCCTTGAGCACGGCACTGTCGGGATAATGCTGGGCCGCGACGTCGATCAGCGGCTTCAGGTCGACGGCAACCACCGATGCATCGAGCTTGCCGGTCGGGCTTGCCGGGAAATCCTTGATCCTGCCGGTGGCGCTGATCGAGGCACCGGCCAGCCCGCCCACTGACAGCCGGTCGATTTCGAGCAGTCCGTCGCGCAGCCTCAGTGCGGTATCGACCGTGTCGGCGGTCAGCCCGCCGGCGTTGACCGGCCCAGCCTTGATCTGGAAATCGAGGTCGCGGTCGGCAAAGCGGTTGGCGCCCTTGTCACTGACGAAGATCGAGGCAAAGGCCGCCAGTCCGTCCACATCGAGTTCGCCGCCTTCGAGCCGCATCAGCACCGAAGGCTTGGCGTCGTCGGGCTGGCTGGAATCGATGCGGCCGGAAAACTTCGCCTTGCCCAGGATCAGTTCGAGATCGCTGAAGGCCTGACGCTTCTCCGAGAGCTCGACCTTGGCCTTGAAGCCGGCGGCGGGCAATCGGCGGATCGCCTCGTCGACATCCTTCGACAGCCAGGCGGCAAAGCCTGAGGGTTGCGCCACGGCCAGCAGCAACGAACCGTTGAAGCCGAAATGGCCCTCCACGTTGAGCAGGAGCATGCCATCGGCTTCCAGCGTGGTGCGGCCGGGCAAGGTCGCGGCAAGCGATTTCACCGACCAGCCGCCATCGACCGGCTCGGCGGAAAGATGAACGTCGCGCACCGTGGTGTCGCCGGCCACCACCGCTGGCAGCTTGACCTCGACGGTGCCGGGGATGGTCGGCTTCGGCAGGTCGAGAAGCGCCTGCTCAAATGCCGCGATGCGCTGATCCAGTGTCAGGCCGGCGCCGGCCTCGGCGCCCACCGCCTCGTCGAACTGCACCTGCGCGCCATTGGCCTCGATGGCGAAGCTCGGCTTCAGCCCGAGATCGACCGAGGCC
>NZ_RZRQ01000403.1:0-4811 GCF_003997785.1 Mesorhizobium sp. M7D.F.Ca.US.004.01.2.1
TTTTCCGGGATTGCGATGGCGGGAGGCGCTGGTGGAAGGCGAGCACGAACGGACGACCGGCGCCAGGGCCGCCGAGGAGCATCACGCCGACATCTATGGCGAGGACGGCGCCGTCCTTTCGTCCTTCCTTGCGCGGATTGGCGCGGCGATCGCCGACCGCGATACGCTGACCCTAAAGCATGAAGTCGACGACCTGCATCAGTCGGAACTCGGCGACCTGCTCGAGGCGCTGCATCCCGAACAGCGCCGTGCGCTGGTCGAACTCTTGGGCGCGGATTTCGACTTTTCCTCGCTGACCGAGGTCGACGAGGCGATCCGTATGGAGATCGTCGACAATCTGCCCAATGCGCAGATCGCCCAGGCGGTGCAGGAGCTCGATTCCGACGACGCCGTCTACATTCTCGAAGACCTCGAGAAGGAAGACCAGGACGAGATCCTGTCGCAGCTGCCGTTCACCGAGCGGATCAGGCTGCGCCGCTCGCTCGACTATCCCGAAGAGACGGCCGGCCGGCGCATGCAGACCGAGTTCGTCGCGGTGCCGCCATTCTGGACGATCGGCCAGACCATCGATTACATGCGCGAGGACAAGAACCTGCCTGAGCGCTTCAGCCAGATCTTCGTCATCGATCCGACCTTCAAACTGCTCGGCGCCATCGACCTCGACCAGATCCTGCGCACCAGGCGCGCGGTCAAGGTCGAGGAGGTCATGCATGAGACACGGCACGCCATTCCCGCCACCATGGATCAGGAAGAGGCGGCGCGGGAATTCGAACAGTATGACCTATTGTCGGCCGCCGTCGTCGACGAGAACGAGCGGCTGGTCGGCGTGCTGACCATCGATGACGTGGTCGACGTCATCCAGCAGGAGGCCGAGGAAGATCTGATGCGCATGGGCGGCGTCGGCGATGAAGAACTGTCCGACAGTGTTCTCTCCACATCGCGCTCGCGCGTTCCATGGCTGTTGATCAATCTGTTGACGGCATTTCTGGCCGCATCGGTGATCAGTCTGTTCGACCGCACGATCGAACATATCGTGGCGCTGGCAGTGTTGATGCCGATCGTCGCCGGCATGGGCGGCAATGCCGGCTCGCAGACCATGACGGTCACGGTGCGGGCGCTGGCGACAAAGGATCTCGACATCTACAATGCCGGCCGCATCATCCGCCGCGAGATGGGCGTCGGCTTCATCAACGGCATCGTCTTCGCCATCCTGATCGGCATCGTTGCCGCTGCCTGGTTCCGCGACCCCAATTTGGGCGGCATCATTGCGGCGGCGATGATCATCAACATGTTCGCGGCCGCCCTGGCCGGCATCCTGATCCCGCTGCTGCTCGACCGTTTCAAGGTCGATCCGGCGGTCGCTTCGGCGGTTTTCGTCACCACGGTCACCGATGTCGTCGGCTTCTTTGCCTTTCTCGGCATTGCCACATGGTGGTTCGGTGTGCCCTGAAGGCACCTGTCGTGTCTCAATTGACTTTTACGTAAATGCCATGCGAGGCTTGCGCGGGGCGCCATATCGATTCCGGCATGGCATGGGTTTTGGTTCGGGACGGAAGGGCGCCGCATGGCGATCGTTTGGGATTCCGGCGTGCGGGAGTGGCAATGCGAGAATATTATTCGATCACCGAGTTGACTCGCGAGTTCGACGTATCGACGCGGACGCTGCGCTTCTACGAGGACGAGGGGCTGGTGCAGCCAGTGCGGCGTGGCCGCACGCGGCTGTTTCGCCCGTCCGACCGCCACCTCATCCGCCAGATCATGCGCGGCAAAAGGCTCGGTTTCTCGATCAACGAGATCCGCGAAATCATCCAGATGTACAAGGCGCCGCCCGGCGAGGTCGGTCAACTCAAGCTGATGATCAAGCGCATCGAGGAAAAGCGCGAGGATCTCAGACAGAAGCGCCGCGACCTCGAAGAGACACTTGCCGAACTCGATCAGGCAGAGGAATCTTGTGTGGAGCGGCTGGTTGAGCTTGGCGTGAATACGTAGCGCTCGTCAAATCCAGCGCCGCACGCGTTTCGCGTAATCGCGGTATTTCTTGCCGAACTTCGCGGCCAACACCTTTTCCTCGCCTTCGATCGCGGCCTTCTGCGTGGCATAGGCGGCGATGAACGCGAGCGGCAGGAACCACACGATGCCTGAGACAAAGGCGACGCCGATCAAAAGCAGCGTGTTGGCCAGATACATCGGATTGCGGGTGACGCCGAAGGGACCTGTGGTGACGAGGTGATCGGGCACCGCGTTGGGGTTGAGCGTGGTCTTGGCCCGGATCATGGTGCGGATCGCGGTGAACCAGAGTGCGGCGACGGCAAACAGCGCCACCCAACCGGCGGCGAAAAGGATATCGCCCAGGATGTCGCCGATCCAAGGCAGGGGATAGAGCAGGCCAAGCGCGATGCTGATGGCGATGGCGGCGGTATAGATCAGCGGCGGCCACGGTATGATCCCCGGCTTCGGCTGGTTCTCGGTCATTGGACCCCTTCCTCCATCAACTTGCTATCGGTTTTGGCTGTGCACATGCCGGCAAGATCGGACAAATGTGCCCTCCATTCCGCAGTCTGGTCGTTGTTGTAGAGCCGATCAAGCGTGGCCTCGCCCTCGAGCGTATCGAGCATGCAGACACAGTAGCTTGAACAGAACTCCGTGTCGCGCGACTGTTCGCAAGACAGTTGGCAGGTTTTGAGGAAGTTCACCTGCGGGGTTTCGACCTGTGCCGGCATGATCTGCGAGAACAGCCACACGCAGCCGATCAGCAGCGGCTGGTGAATCAGGTAGAAGGCCAGGCTGTGGCGGCCGATGAAGACGAGCGGGTTGGCCCAGCGGCCGGGCTTGAGGTTCGCCAGCCCCGTCAGGACACCCGCGCCCGTGGCAAGCTTGGCGACGCCGATGCCGAGAAGCACAGCGCCGAACCATGGCAACAGGGGCACGTAGTCGTTGGAACGTGGATTGTTCGCCGACAGGCCGACCCACCACAGCCACGGGTGATCGAAGGCCTCCAAGCGCAGATAGACAGGCGCCGCGATGACGAGCGCGGCAACGACCAGCGTCAACAAAGCCGGCAGCCGCAGGAAGGCGAGGCCAAGCAGGCTCGCCAGCGCTATCTCGTGCAATATGCCGAAGAAGATGAAGCCGTCCGGCGTGGCGATGCGGGTGACGACCGAAATCGCGATCGCGGCTCCGGCGACCATGGCGAATCGCTTCCAGAAGCCGTTCCAGCGGATTTGTCGGCCATGGGCGAGGTACAGGCTGACGCCAACCAGGAACAGGAAGGTCGAGGCGATGCAGCGCGCGTAGATCTTCCACCAGCCGAAGGCGGTCAGGCCGGGATCGGTGTAGCCGAAGAATTCCAGATCCCAAGTGAAATGGTAGCTCGCCATGGCGATCAGCGCGATGCCGCGCACGATGTCGATGGCGACGATGCGTTTTGGTCGATCCTGAACGGGTGCGGTCGGCGTTTGGATGCTCATGGTCTCGCATTCTGATTCAGCCCCGCAAGACGACTATCACGGTTGCACCGGACAACAGAAGACCGTGAGCTTTGCCGCGGACGCCGGACCAGGCGCCGCATTAGGCCAGTGGCGGGAAGCCTTTGGCCGACTTCGCTTTTACCGGATACGCGTCGGTTTCCTCTTATTGGCGCGGGGATGGCCGCGCCAGATTTGGCCCTGTGATTCTGCTTGGGGAAGCAATGTCCACCCATGTGCGCCATCCGATCTGGCTACCGGCCCTCAAGGCCGCGGACGCGCGCACCTTCGCTTCGCTCTATGCGGTCGAATCCTTTGCTCGCGCCACCGTGTCGAGCGTCATCCCGATCCAGGCCTATGAGATCCTGCACAACGAGCAGATCGTCTCGATCCTCTACACCGTCGTGGCGATGCTCGGCCTGTCGGTGACATTGTTCATGCCGATGCTGATCCGCCGCTTTGCCCGCCGCTGGGTCTACACGGCCGGCGCCTGCCTGCTCGCCATCGGCTCGCTGTTCTTTGTCACCGACACGCTTGCCGGGCAACTGGCCGGCATGCTGTGCCGCGTGATGGGCGCAAGCGCGCTGTCGATCACGCTCAACCTCTACATCATGGACCACATCCGCAAGACCGATTTCATGCAGGCCGAATCGCTGCGCATGGCATGGTCGATGTTGGCCTGGACCGGCGGGCCGACGCTCGGCATCTTCCTCTACACGCGCTTCGGCATCTATGCCGCGCATGGTGCGGTCGCGGTGTTCGCGATGGCCTTACTGGCGCTGTTCTGGACCTATAGGCTCGGCGACAACCCCTCGATACGCCCGGGCAAGACGCGACCAGCCAATCCGCTGGCCAATATCGGCCGCTTCATCGCCCAGCCCAGGCTGCGGCTGGCGTGGCTGATCGCTTTCGGCCGCTCCTGTTTCTGGACGACATTCTTCGTCTATGGGCCGCTGTTCATGGTGATCACCGGCGAGGGCAAGCTGGCCGGTGGCCTGCTGGTTTCGGCCGGCAACGCGCTGCTGTTCATGGCCATCTTCTGGGGCAAGGCAGGAAAGCGCTTCGGCGGCCGCAGGACCATGACATTTGCCTATTTCGCCATGTCTGCCACGCTGCTGGCGGCGGGCTTCGTCGGCGAAACCGTGCCGCTGCTCACCGGCGCCTTCCTGCTCTGCGGCGCCTTCTTCACCATTGCGCTCGACGCCCTCGGCTCGACCGCCTTCATGCGCTCGGTGCGCTCCTATGAAAGATCGCAGATGGCGGCGGTCTATCGCACCTATCTCGACTTTTCCGAGCTGACGCCGCCGCTGGTCTATTCCGTGGTGCTAGCCTTTTTCGGTCTGGGCT
>NZ_RZRQ01000404.1:0-4790 GCF_003997785.1 Mesorhizobium sp. M7D.F.Ca.US.004.01.2.1
CGAACGACCAGAAGCCATTCGCCGCGAACGAGAAGGTGACGGCGATGAACCAGGCGGAGATGTTGGCGGGCAGCGGCGAAACTCCGAGCTTGAGCAGCAGGAAGAAGCTGGCAAGGTCGATGGCGGTGTTGGCAAGCCCGACAATGGCAAAGCGGACGATCTTGTTGCCGGTCGAACGCGGGGGTCGCTCGGCGTCGCTCATCCCTTGCCATCCATGATTGTGACATCGGCGCGGGCCAGGCTGGCGCCGAACGCGTCCGATGCCAGGGCCGCGAATTCGACCTCGCGCACGCCTTGCATCGTGTCGCGCGCGCGCAGCGTCTCGTCGACATGGCCGGGGTGGCACATGAACAGCCCGCGTTCCGGCAGTGCCTCGACTGCGGCCTGCAGCACGGAAGCGAATTTTTCGGGTTGCCGCCAGTCATAGATGCCGGTGAGCGGCTCGAAAAGGGTGAAGCCGGCGCGCCGCATCGACCGGTTGAAGCCGGCGGCGAGCGCAGCAATAGCAGCTACTTTCGGCACCGAGGCGAATTGGCCCGCCAGTGCCGGGGCGCCGCGCAGCGCCGGCCTGTCGCTTCCTTCGCCAAGGCGCGCGCGCAGCCATGTGCGCACGACGGGAAGGAAATGCACATGCTGATGCCCGTCGACGAAATCGGGGCGGCGCCCGAGCGCCTCGACGAAGCGGCTGTACTGGGCGTCGAGCTCGGCATGGACATCGCGATCGTCGATGCGGCCGCGCAGAACAGGCAAGGCCAGCGCGCGGAGCGGCGGCAGCCGACCTTCCGGCGCCAGACTCGACCGGCCGGTGACCGCCGGCTGGTCGGTCAACGTGAGATGCAGCCCGACCGCGACACGGCCGCACAGAGGTTTGATGCGCGCCGCCTCTCCCGCCCACTCCGGAAAGCCGGTCATGCAGCTGGTGCCGGTCAGGCGGCCGCGATCGAGCAGGTCGAGAATCCCGGCGGAAACGCCGGGCGCCAGGCCGTAGTCGTCGGCGATCAGGCGGATGCGCCGTGTCATCTGTCGGAAGCGCCCGGCTCCGGCCTGTCCGCGGAGACCTCGCTGCGCACGACATCGCGCACGAGATAGACCGGTCGATCCTTGCTCTCGCTGAGCGTGACCCAGACATATTCGCCGATCAGGCCAAGCAGGGTCAGGTTGAGGCCGCCGAGCAGGACGACGGCGACCAGCAGGCTGGGGTAGCCCGGAACGGCAATTCCGTAGAAGATCACCTCGAAGAACACCTTGGCGCCGTAGATCCCGCCGGCCAACGCCGCGAGCAGCCCGCTAAGGCTGATCAGGCGCAGCGGAATGACGGAAAACGAGGTGAAACCCTCCAGCGAGAAGGCGATCAGGTTAAGCCGGCTCCACTTCGACGTGCCGCTGGCACGGCCTTCCGGTGAATAGGGCAACGCCTTCTGGCGAAAGCCCGCCCAGGCGAACAGGCCCTTGTTGAAGCGCCGCTTGTCACGCAGGCTGGTCAGCGCGCGCGCGACAGCGCCGCGCATGACGCGAAAGTCGCCGGCATTTTCGGGAATGTCGAAACGCTGGCTCGAGTTGATGAGGCTGTAGAAAAGCCGGGCCAGTTGGCTGCGCCGCCAGCTCGCCTCACGGCGGTCGTTCTGCGCATAGACGACGTCGATGTCCGGATGGTCCACCAGCTCGGCGATCAGCTTCAGGCTGATGTCCAAGGAATGCTGGAGGTCGGCGTCCATGATCAGCACCATGTCGCCGCGCGACTGGTCGAGGCCGGCGAGTACAGCGACTTCCTTGCCGAAATTACGGCTGAGGCGCACGATCTCCCACGACCCAGTCAGTGCCTGCGAGAACCGTCCGGCGCCGTCGTCACGGCTGCCGTCGTCGACCAGGATCTTGTGCACCGTCATGCCGAAGCGCTGTGCCACGGCCGCTTCGAGCTCGCCGAGCAGGCGCGCGAAGGCCGATGCCGATGGCGCCTCGTTGAAGAACGGCGCGACGATGTCGAGTGTCGGCCGCAAATCAGCCATTAGCGATCCCCGCATTCACCACCTTGTCCCTTGCCTTGGCCCAGAACCACCAGATCAGCGAACCGGCAATGAGAGTGACCGCGATAGGCCGGAACCAGGGGAAGAGGAAATCGTGCACATGGCGCTCGACGCCGCTCAGCCCGGTCAGGAACAACACCGTGGACAGCACTGAGGCGAGAGCGCCCCCTCGTTCTTCGCGCCACAACAGCGCGATGGCGAGACCGGCGGGTACGGCGATCATCGCATAGGTGTTGGGCTCGACGCGCGGGTTGAAGACGCACATGTAGAAAGTGGCCGTCAGGAAGATCGCCAGCCCCGCCGGTCCGCGTTCGAGCTTGCGGTCGAACCAGATGACCGCCGAGAGCGTAAATAGGGCCATGATGATGCGCACGATCGTGGCACCGAATTCCGGAATCGGCAGCCCCATTCTGGTGAATGGCGCCGTGAAATCGGTGGGCACGAAATGGCTGGTGTTGTCGACGGCCATAGAGGTCAGCATCTGGGCGAAGACACGATACTGATCGTTGAGATAGGCGGCGGGAGCGAAAGCGTAAGGCAGCGCCAGCACGAACAGCACCGCCAGCACCAGCACCGGTATCAACCGGAGCCGAAGGGCTCCTATCAACAACACCATTATGATCGCGGTCGGCTTGGCGATGATGGCAAGCGAGGCCCAGAAGAACGTCTCCGCCCGCCGCCCTTCCAGCGCCGACAATGTGAGTAGCCAGCAGGCGCCGGTCAAAAGGATCGTCGCCTGCCCGTTGCGGATCGCCCCAGCCGCCATCGGCAAAGCGAGGAAAAGGCCGAAAGAGAGCAGCCACATCAAATCGCCGCCGCCGAGCTTTCGCACCTGCCGCATCGCGGCGTAGGTCAGCACCGCGAAGCCAAGGGTGTGCCACACCACGCCGCCCAGATGCGGACCGAGTTTGACGATTGGAATATAGAGCGCCGCAAAGGCCGGCGCGTACAGATACCCCATCTCGGATTGGGTGTCGTAGAGGGGCAGACCGGCCAGAAGCGCCTCGCTGCCGCCTATATAGGCCTTCCATACCGTCCGCGTGTGGGGCGACCACAGAACCAAGACAAGAACGACTAGAAACGCTCCGATCCACAGGCCAAAACCCAAACGGTCGAAAACCGGCTTGGAAATCGTCATCAAGGCACCCCACATCACCCCGGAACAAGTTCAGTCCAACCCTGTCCCGGCAATCGATGGCGGCGGCATATCACGGACAAAGCGGCGTGGCATAGGGGGCTTGATGAACGCAAAAGGCCACACCTCATTCGCCGCGAACGCCAGATTCCACCTTCGCGATCGCCGCCGCGAGGCAGACGACCCGATCAATCGCCGGTGAATTCAGGCAGACGAAAATAGGGGTTGCGTGGATCATAGGGATATTTTGGCTCGCCTTTGCCCACTGAAACAGCGCCGGCGATCAGCACCCCTTTCGGACCAAATTGATAGTCGATGCCGGCACAAAGGTAGGCGAGATCCTGATAGTTGAAACTGCGCAGCGCACTACCACCCTCGAATGCGGCCGCTTTGAGTTGCTCAGGCGTCAGCGGGCCGATCATCCTGTCGCGATAGGCTTTGATCTTGGCCTTGTTGAGTCTGGAGGACTGACATGCGGCGCCGATGACCCGCGCCAGCATGATGTTCCTGACCGCGGTCCCGGCAGGATCATCCAGAGGGGTGGAATATTTCTTGAGAAAGTAATTCGTATTCGGATCGTTCGTCATCGCCTTGCGCCAAAACGGCGGGAACTTTTCGGCGGCTTGTGCACCAATGGTACAGGACATCGACATCAGCACGATCGGGACAAACCACCATTTTCTCACAAGCAGCCCCTTTTTTGCAGATACCGGACTTCCTCTCGCCCAGCCATTCTCGTTCAAGGCCGGATGAACACCTTGCCGTTGGGCTTGGCCAGTTCGGCCGGCAGCCGCGCCATGGCTTCGGCAAGCGGCACCACCGCTGTCACGTCGGTCGACCAGCGCCCGTCGGAAAACCGCTTTTGCGCTTCCAGGATCGCCGGGCCACGGCGGTCGCGGAACTGGCGCATCCACTCGCTCAGCCAAAAACCTTCGATATGTTTGTGCTGGAAGATCAGTTGGCCGGGCTCGCGGATAACAGTGGCTTCGGGATCGAGCCGCCCGTAGATGATCCAGCGCGAACGCTTGGGCATGGCGTCGAAGATGGCGGAGGCCAACGGCCCGGTCACCGCGTCAAGGAAGATGCGCGGCTGTTCGGTCTTCATCACCTCGCGCAAAGCCGTCTTGAAATCCGGCGCCTTTTCGTTGAGGACGTGCGCCGCGCCAAGCGCTTTCAGCGTCGCGATCTGATCGTCGCGGCGCACGGTGACGATTGGCTGGAACCCCTCTTCGCTGGCCAGGCCGATGATCAGCTTGCAGAGCTGGCTGGCGCCCGCGGTCATGACGAAAGCCTTTTCGCCTTCCTGTTTGACGATGTCGAACATCGCGAGCGCGGTGAGCGGGTTGACGATCATCGCCGCGCCATCCTCGTCGCGGACCGTGTCGAGCAACGGGATGCAGGCAGCAGCCTCGGCGACGGCATAGTCGGCCCATGAGCCCCAGTTGCTGACGCCGGTGGCAAAAGCAACGCGCTTGCCGATCAGGCTTTTGGGATAGGGCTCGTCACCGCTGGCGACGACGGTGCCGACACCCTCGAAACCGGCCGGCTGGCCCTTGGCGCGCGGCTGGCCGTACTGGCCCTTGATGAAGGCGATATCGGACGGGTTGATCGAGGCGAGGCTGACCTTGATC
>NZ_RZRQ01000405.1:0-4774 GCF_003997785.1 Mesorhizobium sp. M7D.F.Ca.US.004.01.2.1
TGTCGGCGCCGACACCGAAAAATCCGGCGCCTTCTCCAACACCTATGCGACGCCGGGCTGGCAGCGCGCGCAGGCCAACCGCACCGAGGCCACCGACCGCAACTGGGGCTCGCGCTCCGGCCATCAGGTCGAGCGCATCGGCTATGGCGAGACGGACAGCGGCTACGGCGCCGGCCGCACCTCGGTCAAGGGCCGCACCATCGACGGCGAACTGGTTGCCAAATCCGTCGCCGACAAGCCGTCAGCCTTCAACGTCGGCGACCGCGTCTTCCACCAGAAATTCGGCAACGGCAACATATCAGCCATCGAAGGCAACAAGCTGACCATCGACTTCGACAAGGCCGGCCAGAAACGCGTGCTGGACGGGTTCGTCGCGGCGGTGTGAAGCCCACTTGCCTCGTAGTCCTACAAGCGAACCGCCTTGTGTATGCGTCTCTGGCGGAAGCCTCCCCGCCTTCGTCATCCACGGGCGGAGCAGGAGCGAAGCGACGTCGCGGAGACCCGTGGATGGCGAAGCGATGGACGTTTGCGTCAAGGCATGCGGTCCGCCAACGAAACAGCCCCCTCACCGATACCTTGCCTGGTTCCACTTATGGCCGAGCAGCGACAGGATGATGATCAGGCCGTTGAAGAACTGGACGTAGAAGCCGCTCAGGCCCGCCGCCACGACGCCGGTCTGAATGAACGACACGGTGACGGCGCCGATGGCGCCGCCGACGACGGTGCCGATGCCGCCCCAGGTCGGCGTGCCGCCAACGAACACCGAGGCCAGCACCGGCAGCAGATAGCCGTCGCCGGCCGTCGGCCACCAGGTGAAGTTGATCATCACCGAGAAGGTGCCGGCGATCGCCGCCCCGATGCCGACGAAGACGAACACTTTCACCCGCACGCGCTTGACGTCGATGCCCATCTGCTGGGCGCTGTCTGGATTGTCGCCCACCACCCTCACCTGCGCGCCGAAGCGGTGGCGGTTGTAGAGCATCGCCGACAGCACGACAAAGGCGATGGCCCAGAAGATCTGCACCGGAATGCCCAGGAGCTGGCTGGAAAAGATCGTGTAGGCCCAGCTGTCGCTGAGGCCGGTCAGCGCCATCGACTTGCCTTCGTTGATGATCTGGATCAGGCCGCGCAGCAGGAAATTCATGCCGAGCGTGGCGATCAGCGACGACAGCCCGCCATAGACCACCAGCGAGCCTACCAGGAAGCCGAGCAGCATGCCGGTGATCAGCGCCGCGACGATGCCGAGGAACGGATCGTAGCCAGCCTGCACCACCAGCGCGAAGACCCAGGAAGCAAAACCCATCGTTGCCGGAAACGACAGGTCGATCTCGCCGCAGGTGACGACGAAGACCAGCGGCACCACCACGAACAGCGCCACCGGCAGCGTCGTCAGCACCGAGCGGTAGAGATACCAGGTGGTGAAGACGGTCGGGTTGGCGATCATGAACACCGCCATCATGACGATGAACACGCCGAGCGTGCCGAGCGAAGCGCGGTTGTCGAGGATGAAACCGCGCATCCAGTGATCGGATGGGTGCTTCCACTCCTTCTGGGAACTGGGGCGGGGGATGCCGGCGGACGGCTCGTGCAGATCGGGCTCCATGGTCTTGCTCATCGTGCTCTCTGCTCCGCGTCGCCTGCATCGTGCAGTCCGGCCAATCCGCCCGGATGCGCGACCTCTTCCATGAAATTGATGAGTTCTTCCGCCGTTTTGACCTGGCTGCGGTCGGTCGTCAGCGCGACCTTGCCACGGTCCAGGACCACGAAGCGGTCGGCGATATCGAAGACATGATGGATGTTGTGGCCGATGAACAGGATCGAGCGGCCGCTCGCCCGCACCTGGCGCACGAAGTGGAAGACTTTGGCGGTTTCGGTCAGCGACAGCGCCGTCGTCGGCTCGTCGAGGACGATCAGCTCCGCCTGCTTGTAGATGGCGCGGGCGATCGCCACACCCTGGCGTTCGCCGCCCGACAGCTGGCCGACGATCGACTGCGGCGTGAACACTTTCGAGGTGAAGCCGATCTCGCGCATCAGCCGGCTCGCCTCCTCGATCTCCTTGTTGACCTTAATCCAGCCGAGAAAGCCGGTGAGCTCGCGGCCCATGAAGATGTTGCGCACGATCGTCTGCTGCACGGCCAGCGCCCGGTCCTGGAACACCGTCTCGATGCCGGCCTCGCGCGAGCGCGCCGCGCTCCACCCGGTCACCGCCTTGCCGCGCACGAGGATCTCGCCGCTGGTCGGCTTGACCACGCCCGACAGGATCTTGATCAGGGTCGACTTGCCAGCGCCATTGTCGCCGATCAGGCCGACCACCTCGCCGCGGTCGACGCTGAGATTGACCCCGCCCAGTGCATAAACCTGGCCATAGGATTTGCTGATGTCGCGCAGTTCGATAAGGCGTTCGGCCATCGGATCCTCGCTTGATTGTCGCCAGCGGTCCCGCCGGCCGGGGCCTGATCCCGGCCGACGGCTTAGGAGGTCAGCGCAGCGCCTGCTTGGCAAGCTCTGCGACGATCTCGTAATTCTCAGGCGTGACGAAACCGGCGCCGGTGTCGACATTCATCGGCGCCAGCCCCAGCACCACTTGCTGGCAGAGGCTGAGGATCGGCAGATAGCCCTGCAGGAACGGCTGCTGGTCGGCCGTCAGCTGCACCCAGCCGCCCTTGAAACCCTCGACGATCTGCGGGCTGGTGTCGAAGCCGAAATTGAAGATATCGCCGGGCTTCCGCCCTGCCGCCTGCATGTAGGTCGGGACGTTGCCGAGCATCTGCCCACCGGGATAGCCGACCGCCTTGACGTCGGGATTGTTGAGCAGTGCTGCGGTGATCACCGGAATCGCGAGGTTCGGATCGGCTGCCCACTCGGTTGCGGAGTTGATTTGAACGACATCGATGCCGGCCTCCTTCAGTGCGGCCACTGTCCCGCGCTCACGCGCACCCCTGCTCTCATTGTCGAACGGGCCGATCATGATCGCCTTGTCGCCGGACTTCAGCTTGGCCAGCTTGAACGCCTCGGCCCCGAGTGCGCGGCCCTGCGGCTCCTGCTGGGCGCCGACATAGCCGCCGCCGAACGCCGCCGTTACTGTTGGCACCGGCACGTTCTGGTACATCATCTTGATGCCGTCCTTATGCGCCTGTTCGGCCAGCGGCATGATCGACGCGTCGCCCGGATGACCCATCATGGCGATGCCGTTAGGCTTGACCGCGACCGCCTCGCGCAATTGCTGCACCATCTTTTCGATGTCCCAGCCCGAGAAGATGTAGTCGACCTTCGGCCCGAGATCGGCCGCCGCCTGCTTGGCGCCATTATAGACGATGGTGCCGAAGGCGTCGCCCTCGGCGCCGCCGACGAAGAAGCGGATGTGGACGTCCTTGCACCACTGGGCGTCGAGCGCCTGTGCGGGCAAGGTGGAGATTGCAGCGGCAAGCGCCGTGGCGGCGGCCACGACGGTCGAGCGCAGAAGTGTCGTTCTGATCGCGATGCTCATGCACGTTCCTCCCATTGTTTCCCTCGTCAGCCGAGGGGCTTTCTGACGATTACTTCGGCAGTACCACTTGACGGCCGGCTCCTCCCGCCGGCCGACCCTCACACCGGGTTCGGCAGGTAGCTGGCACCTCCCCGGCATTGCTTCAGATACTCCAGCGCGCGCACCTGCCCGGTGATTTCGAGATCGCCGCGATAGACCGGGTCGTGCCAGCCTTCGATGTCGATGGCGCCCTTGTACCCGGCCAGCCGCAATTCGCTGATCACCCGCGTCCAGTCGCTGTCGCCGAAGCCGGGCGTGCGCATCTGCACGAAGGGCAAACTGCCGAACACGCCATGTTCGCGGATGACGTCCCAGCGCACTGTCGCGTCCTTGCCGTGGACGTGGAAGATGCGCGGCGCCCATTTGCGGATCTGCGGCATCGGATCAATCAGATAGACGAGCTGGTGGCAGGGCTCCCATTCCAGCCCGAGATTGTCGTCGGGCACTTCGTTGAACATCAGCTCCCAGGCGTCGGGATTGTGGGCGATGTTCCAGTCGCCGCTGGCCCAGTTGCCGTCCATCGCGCAGTTCTCGAAGGCGATCCGCACGCCCTTGTCGGCGGCACGCCTCGCCAACGGCCCCCAGACTTCCTTGAAGCGCGGCAGGCTGTCGGTCAGCTTCTTGCCGCGCAGGCGGCCGGTGAAGCCGCTGACCATCGAAGCGCCGAACAGATGCGCATTGTCGATCACCGTTTCCCAGGCCTTGAGCACGCCGCGATCGACCTCGCCGTCTTCCAGCGGATTGCCGAACACGCCGATCGACGAAATGCTGACATCCGCATTGCCGATCGCCTCGCGGATATCACCGGCCAGCCGTGGCAAATCCTTGCCGCCCAGCGTCTGCCAGAAGAAGGGCTGGATGCTCTCGAAGCCAAGCGGCAGGATCTGTTTGATATAGGCCGCCGGGTCGTCGAGATTGGCCCGCACCATGGTGCCGATGCGGATGTCGAGAAGCGGGTTTGGCATCATTGTGCGTCCTCTGCGATCGCCACGCGGCGTCCGGTTTCGGCGCTTTCGATCGCGCCAAAGACCATGGCCAGGCTCTTGATGTTGTCGCTCCCACGCGTTTCCGGCTCGGTGCCGGTCTCGATGGCGTGGATGAAATCCCTGATGATGCCGAGATGGCCGCCGATGCGGTCGGACGCGTCGAGCGGCGGCACCTCGATCGTCTGCGTTTTGTCGAAAATCCCGTCGCGGCCCGGCACGACCACTTCTGCCTTCAACGCATCGTTGCCGTCCCAGGTCAGGC
>NZ_RZRQ01000406.1:0-4756 GCF_003997785.1 Mesorhizobium sp. M7D.F.Ca.US.004.01.2.1
TGCGCGAACAGGCGCATCTCATCCAGGGCGAGGTCATCCGGCTGATGGAGGACGTTGCGCGTGTCGACGAGCGGGTGCGCAAGCTGCAGGTCCATTTCGGCCAGTCGGCCAAGGACATCGACGACATCCTGGTTTCGACGTCGAAGGTCACCAAGCGCGGCCAGAAGATCGAGGCGCTCGAGTTCGGCGCGCAGCCAGACGGCGATGCCGCCGCGGACGCCGCGTCACGGGCTCCGGTGGCGAAGGTCGACGCGGGCGCCCGCGTTGCCGATTCGAAAACCGGACAGCTCAGGTTGAGGGTCGTCGAAGGCGACGACTGAGCGGCGCTACTGCTCCTCCACCGTGGTCATGCCTTGAAATTCAGGCAGCCAGTGCAGCGCGGAGCGGTGCCATTTCTGCTGTGTCGGTGTCAATTCCTGGCGTTGCCGCGCGGTTCCCACTCGAATTCCATAGACCTTCGGACCATCTCCGACCGACGTGGCGTAAAGGTGCGAGCCGCAGTCGGCGCAAAAGGCCTGGGCGCGCTTGGCGCCGCTCGCCACGATCTTGATGTAGATTTTCGGCGTGCCCTTGGTGATGCGATAGTTGCTTTCCGGCGCCGGAACCGTCACGCGAAAAGCCGTGCCGGTCAGTTGCTGGCAGTCCGTGCAGTGGCAGATGTTCGTCTTTTGAGGATCGACCTCCGCCTCGTAGGTAATGGCGCCACAATGGCAGCCGCCGTCGATTTTCATCTTCGCTCCTCCAGAATTCTCGACGATCTTAGCGGGGCAAGGCCGCGAGGCAACGGCGCAGCGCTAGTCCAGCGCCGGATCGGATGCGGTCTCGATCAGCTTGCGCCGTTTTTCCCAGGTGCCTGACGTCTGCGGCTTGACGAACAGCCGCGTGATCTCCGGCATCTCTTTTTTCAGCTTCGCCTCCAGACGCTCCACACAGGCTTCGATCTCCGGCGCCGTCAGATGATCCTCGAATTCGATGCTCAGGCCGGCGACGATCTCTGTCGGCCCCATATGGACGGTCAGGACGCCGTTTGCCCGCTGCACCGCCGGATCTTGCTGGGCGATCGCCAGCACCTGTCTCTGCACCTCGAGTGATGCCGGCTCGCCGATCAGCAGGCCCTTGCTTTCGCGTGCCAGGAAGATCGCCGTCGCGCCGAGGATCAGCCCAATGCCGATCGAGGCGGCGCCGTCGAGCTCCGGCATCTCCAGCAGGTCCGCCGCCAGGATGCCGGCGAAAGCGACGATCAGGCCGAGCAGGGCCGCACTATCCTCGAACAGCACGGTGTAGACGCTCGGATCCTTGCTCGATTGCACGGCCTGCAGCCAGCCCTCCTTGCCCTTCTGCTTGCGAAACTCCTTCAGCGCCACCCACCACGAGCTGCCTTCGAACAGGAAGGCAAGACCCAGAACGATGTAGGTCACCTCAGCGTTGGCGACCGGCTCCGGCGCCATGATATGGACCACGCCTTCGTAGAACGACACGCCGGCGCCCAGCGCGAAGACGAGAAGGGCGACGATGAAACTCCAGAAATACAGCTCGCGGGCGTGCCCGAGCGGATGCGTGCGGTCGGCCGGGCGGGCGGCGCGGCGCATGCCGTAGAGCAGCACGCCGCCATTGCCGGTATCGACCAGCGAATGCACGCCTTCCGACAGCATCGCCGAGCTGCCGGTGAACAGGGCGGCGGCGAACTTGGTCACCGCAATGGCGAGATTGCCGGCGAGTGCTGCGTAAATGACCCTTTTTGAGCCGCCATGCCCGGCCATGGTGTGTCCCCGTTGATGCGCATCCAGTCTAACGGCCAGATGGCAGAAGCTCCACAGGCATCACAACGCGCGAACCGTTGGCTCGTTCAAAACGGCGGTCGTTAAGGAGGTCGCTGGCCAAAGACTGGCGGGCAGAAAACGGCGACTATTCGACGATCTCATCAGTCCACACCTTGAAGCCGGCGAGCGTGCCCGGCCCGAAAATATGGGTCAGCGGCACATCAGCGGCGTCGCGGCCGGAGGCGATCAGGATGCGGCCGATGCGCGGCGCATTGTTGCGCGGGTCGAAGACATGCCAGCGGCCGCCGAGATAGACTTCCATCCAGGCGCAGAAATCCATGCTCGCCCACGGCTTTGGCATGCCGATGTCGCTGATATAGCCGGTGCAGTAGCGCGTCGGGATGTTGAGTGCCCGGCAGAAGGTGACGGCGAGATGCGCGTAGTCGCGGCAAACACCGCTCTGTTCGCGATAGGCTTCCGCCGCGGTGCGCGTTGGCCGCGCATTGCCGTAGTTGAAGACGATATGGTTGTGGACGAAGTCGCAGACCGCCTGCACGCGTGGAATGCCGAGCGGTGTGTTGCCGAACAGCCGCCACGCTTCGCTGGCCAGAAGGTCGCTCTCGCAAAAGCGGCTGGGCAGCAGGAACAGCAGCGTGTCCGCTGGCAGGTCGCGCACCTCGTGTTGCCAGGCCATCAGGTCGCCCATCTCGAAGGTGCCGGGATCGCGGATCACCGCGTCGGTGCCGAAGGTGAAACGCCCGGGCGGCGCGACGAACCGGTTGCACCAGTTGCCGAAACTGTCGCGATAGCTCTGGATCGGCACCGGCGGATTGGAGATCAGGAAATCCGGCCGTTCGAGATCGGAGGCCCGGGAATAGTGCACATTCAGCATCGCGATGAGCGGCGTTTCCTGGGGAAAGTCGAAGCTCATCTCGCAGCCGATGTGGATTCGCATTGTCGTCCTGACGGCCTGCCTGACGATCACCCGGCGAAGGCACGGGTTGATGCTGCAGTGCGAAAATGACCATGGCACGGACCGCCAGGGTTTACGAGCAAATTAGAAACCGGTTGAAAGCGATCCGCTGACGGCGGCAGCAGTCGCTAACCCCTTGCGGTCCGGCGGTTCTCTTGTTTCACTTCGCTTCCCACATCAGGAGGAACGAATCATGGCTAAAGGTGCGATGAAGGCAGGCAAGGAAGCCCGCAAGCCGAAGAAGGACGCCAAGAAGCCCGCCCCGGCTCCGGCCCTGAAGGCGCCGCCGGTCAAGGCGATGAAGCTCAAGGACAAGTAGGTCCGGCCCATCCGCTTCGGAATAAGATTACGGCCGGCAACACTGTTGCCGGCCGCTGTTGATCGAGCGCCCGAAATTCCTATATTGGCGCGGCGGGGACGACCTCGCGCTTCCCCCAAAATCCGGACGGGACGACCCGCCATTGTTTGACTGAGCGTCGGACACCCGAAAATCACTTTCGGTCCGATTCTCTGATGGAGCGTTGTCTATGTCGTGGATTCTTCTCTTTTTTGCCGGACTGTTCGAGATCGGCTGGGCAATCGGCCTCAAATACACCGATGGCTTCTCGAAGCTGGTGCCGACCGTGCTGACCGTTGCTTCGATGGTTGTCAGCCTCACTCTGCTCGGCCTGGCGCTGAAGGCGCTGCCGGTCGGCACCGCCTATGCGGTGTGGACCGGCATTGGCACCGTCGGTACGGCACTGCTCGGCATCTGGCTGCTCGGCGAGCCAGCCACCGCGATCAGGCTGGCCTGCATCGCGCTCATCGTCTGCGGCATCATGGGGCTGAAGTTCGCCGCCTGACCATAGCGGCAGACAAACACGTTCAGGGCCGCTGCGAGGCGACCCTGACCTTGAAATTCGATGCTTGCCGCGAGGCTAGCGGGCGGAGAAGCCTGGAGGCGTTCTGCCGGTGCGCTGCTTGCGCGCTGCATAACGCGCGTCGCGCTTAGCCTTGCGTTCGGCTTCGTCGGCCAGAAA
The DNA here is from genome assembly GCF_003997785.1 of Mesorhizobium sp. M7D.F.Ca.US.004.01.2.1. Lineage (NCBI taxonomy): Bacteria > Pseudomonadati > Pseudomonadota > Alphaproteobacteria > Hyphomicrobiales > Phyllobacteriaceae > Mesorhizobium > Mesorhizobium sp. M7D.F.Ca.US.004.01.2.1. The sequence goes on from NZ_RZRQ01000406.1 coordinate 3,753, forward strand.
ACGGGCGATGCGCTCGTTCTCTTCGGATTCCCGAATCTTGGCCTCAGCCTGTGCAGCTTCCTCGGCGGCGATACGTGCCGCCTCGGCTGCTGCCTCGCGCTCGGCCTTCTCGACCGCTTCGCGTGCCAGCTTTTCCTGCTTCAGCCTCGCCTTCTCGGCCTCGCGGATTTCGCGAGCCTCGAGGATCGCCTTGCGTTCGGCCTGCCGCGCCAGCACTGCGGGATCATCCGCCGCCGGCTTTGCCTTGAAGCGCTCGAGGAGCGCCTTCTTTGCCTCGTTTGCGGCGTTGCGCCGCTCGAAAACGTCTTTTTCCCTGTAGATAGCCAAGTCCACTTCCCTGAAGTCAATTCGCGACGCTTACATACGCGCGAAAACCGAGAGTTCAAGCGCCAAAACGGCATGGCAGCCATGAAATTGTTGGCTGTTGCACTCGGGAGACGCCTTTTCGGCCTAAACCGACATGCACTGTTCACCGTCCGCCCCTCTGGCGGCGAGGCGGGTCGGTCGCTACCTCTAGCCACAAAACCCAACATCAGGATGACATCAATGGAACTCGGTCTCTACACCTTCGCCGACGTCAGCCCGCAGCCGGGTCCCGGCGCCATCGGCCCGCATGAGCGGCTGCGCAACCTGATCGAGGAGGTCGAACTGGCCGACCAGGTCGGCCTCGACGTCTTCGGCCTCGGCGAGCATCACCGGCCCGATTATGCCGCCTCGGCACCGGTCGTGGCCCTGGCCGCGGCCGCCGAGCGCTCGAAGCGTATCAAGCTGACCAGCGCGGTCACCGTTCTGTCTTCCGATGACCCGGTGCGCGTCTTCCAGCAATTTGCCACGCTCGACCTTCTGTCGGGCGGCCGCGCCGAGATCATGGCCGGGCGCGGCTCGTTCATCGAATCCTTCCCGCTGTTCGGCTACAACCTCGAGGACTATGACGAGCTGTTCGCCGAAAAGCTCGATCTGCTGCTTGCCATCCGCGATAGCGTGAAGGTCACCTGGTCTGGCAA
>NZ_RZRQ01000407.1:0-4728 GCF_003997785.1 Mesorhizobium sp. M7D.F.Ca.US.004.01.2.1
CATCCACAGGAAGCGGGGCGAGTAGGCGCGGCCGCACATGCCGTAATTGCCGGCGCCGAACGAGCCGCCAATGATCATGGTCACCTTCGGCACCTTCGCGGTAGCGACCGCCATCACCAGCTTGGCGCCGTCCTTGGCGATGCCGCCCGCCTCGTATTTCCTGCCGACCATGAAGCCGGTGATGTTCTGCAGGAAGACCAGCGGGATCTTGCGCTGGCAGCAGAGCTCGATGAAGTGCGCGCCCTTCAGCGCGCTTTCGGAAAACAGCACGCCATTGTTGGCGATGATGCCGACCGGCATGCCGTGCAGATGGGCAAATCCGGTGATCAGCGTGGTGCCGTAGTTCTGCTTGAACTCATCGAACTCGGAACCGTCGACGATGCGCGCAATCACCTCGCGCACGTCGTAGGGCTGGCGCAGGTCGGTCGGCACGATGCCATAGAGTTCATCCGCCGGATGAAGCGGCGGAATCGCTCTCCTAGAGTTCAGGCTTACAGTCTTGTTCCGATTCAGGTTTTTGACGATGCGGCGGCAGATGGCGAGCGCATGGTCGTCGTCCAGCGCATAGTGGTCGGCAACGCCGGAGAGCCTGGTGTGCACATCGGCGCCGCCGAGGTCCTCGGCGCTGACGTCCTCGCCGGTGGCCGCCTTCACCAGCGGCGGGCCGCCGAGGAAGATGGTCGCCTGGTTGCGCACCATGATCGTTTCGTCCGACATCGCCGGCACATAGGCGCCACCCGCCGTGCACGAACCCATGACGCAGGCGATCTGCGGGACACCGGCCGCCGACATGTTGGCCTGGTTGTAGAAGATGCGGCCGAAATGCTCGCGATCGGGAAACACCTCGTCCTGGTTGGGCAGGTTGGCGCCGCCGCTGTCGACGAGGTAGATGCAGGGCAAATTGTTCTGCAGGGCGATCTCCTGCGCCCGCAGATGCTTCTTCACCGTCAGCGGATAATAGGTGCCGCCCTTCACTGTGGCATCGTTGACGACGACCATCACCTCGATGCCTTCGACGCGGCCGACGCCGGCGATCATGCCGGCCGACGAAATCTCCTCGCCATACATCGACCATGCGGCGAACTGGCCGATCTCAAGGAAGGGTGAGCCGACATCCAGCAATTGCGCGAGGCGCTCGCGCGGCAGGAGCTTGCCACGGGAAGCGTGGCGCTCACGCGCTTCCTCCGAACCACCGCGCTCGACGGTGGCAGCCTTCTCCGCAATGTCGGCGACCAGCGCCCGCATGCGCTCGGCATTGGCACGGAAGCTTTCGGAGGAGGGCGAGATCTGGGTTTGCAGCGTTGCCATGCTATACCCCCTCCGCCATGATTTCCCGCCCAATCAGCCAGCGGCGGATTTCGCTGGTGCCGGCGCCGATCTCGTAGAGCTTGGCGTCGCGCAAAAGGCGGCCGGTCGGATAGTCGTTGATGTAGCCATTGCCGCCAAGCAGCTGGATGGCGTCGAGCGCCATCAGCGTCGCCTTCTCGGCGGCAAACAGCACACAGCCGGCGGCATCCTTGCGCGTCGTCTGGCCGCGGTCGCAAGCGGCGGCGACAGCATAGACGTAAGCGCGCGCGGCATTCATCGTCGTGTACATGTCAGCCAGTTTGCCTTGCACCAGCTGGAACTCGCCGATCGCCTGGCCGAACTGCTTACGCTCATGCACATAGGGGATTGCAACGTCGAGGCACGCCGCCATCAGGCCGATCGGGCCGCCGGCAAGCACCGTGCGCTCATAGTCGAGGCCCGACATCAGCACCTCGACGCCGCGTCCTTCCTCATGCAGCACATTGTCGAAGGGCACCTCGACATCCCTAAACACCAGTTCGCTGGTGCTGGAGCCGCGCATGCCGAGCTTGTCGAGCTTTTGCGCCACGGAAAACCCGGCCATTGCCTTCTCGACGATGAAAGCGGTGATGCCGCGTGATTTCCGGTCCGGATCGGTCTTGGCATAGACGACCAGCGTCTCGGCATCCGGCCCGTTGGTGATCCACATCTTGGTGCCGTTGAGCACATAGCGGTCGTTGCGCTTTTCGGCGCGCAGCTTGAGCGAGACGACGTCCGAGCCGGCGCCGGATTCCGACATCGCCAGCGCGCCGACACGCTCGCCCGAGCACAGTGGCGGCAGGAATTTTTCCTTCTGCGCCGTCGTCGCCCAGCGGTTGATCTGGTTGACGCAGAGGTTGGAATGGGCGCCGTAGGAGAGGCCGACCGAGGCCGAAGCGCGGGAAATCTCTTCGACGGCGATCACATGCGCAAGATAACCCATGCCGCTGCCGCCGAAATCGGGGTCGGCGGTGATGCCAAGCAAGCCGAGTGCGCCGAGTTCGCCCCACAGATGCGCCGGGAATTCGTTCGAGCGATCGATGTCGGCGGCGATCGGCGCGATGCGATCCTGGGCGAAGCGCCGCACCATGTCGCGCAGCGCCTCGATCTCCTCGTCATGCCCGAAGCTGAGCGTGTTCGTGTACATGCTATCCTCCCTGCGCATGACCCCGAAAATCGCCTTTGATTTTCGGAAAGGGATCATGCGCGAAATCAAAATGCTACAGCGTCCTTTGCGCGTCCGAAGGGACGCGCGGCGCTGTAGGCGTCGATCTTCGCGCCGACGAGCCGCATTGTCATTGAAAGATATGTCGTGGTCACTTCAGCGATCGACAGTCGTTCGCCCGGCCGAAACCAGACGATGACGCCGGTCATCATCTGGATCAGCGCCATCGCCGTCAGCCCGGTGTCGTCGATGCTGAAGACGCCCGTCTCGGCACCATCGCGCAGGATGGCGCGCAGCTCCTTTTCGTAAGCTGTGCGCATGCGCAGGATCTGCGTCAGCCGTTCGGGCGACAGGCTGCGCAATTCCATGTTCGACACATGCGTGGCGTGCCGACGCTCGATATGAAAAGCAATGTGGTTTTCGACATAGGCGGAGAGCCGCTGCACGGGATCCGCACTGACAGGGCGGGCTGCTTCCCACGCTTCGGTCAGACCTTCCATGTGCTCGCGCATCAGCGTGAACAGAAGCTCTTCCTTGGTTGGGAAATAGCGGTAGAGCGCGGCTGCCTGCACTCCGACTTCGCTGGCCAACTGACGCATCGACATCGCTTCGTAACCAAGGCGCGCGATGAGGTTGACCGCCGCCTCACGGATGGTCGCTTCGGTCTTTTCGCCATCGGATCCGGTGGTGCGTGCCATGTCAGTCCTGTTGCGAGGCACTAATAAAACAAACGTTCAATTAATTCAAGGGGCGTCCAAACCAAATCCGCCTTTATGCTACGATCCTGAACCCAACAAAGGCGTTTTCGGCCGCCAACTCCTCGACGTCGACTCTGGAAACCGAAGCCCCGGACGGCCCTTCCCAGAGGCGCTCGATCATTGTCGAGACCGCTTCATCGACGCCTGCAATTTGGGCCGCTACTGCCCCATCCGCTTCATTGCGAACCCAGCCCGCAAGACCAAGGCCTGTGGCCTCGCCCCGAGCCCAGATTCTGAAGCCGACGCCTTGCACATTGCCGTAGACGCGTGCCCGCACGTTCCTGCGATGGTCAGCCATGAATTTCTCCAAGCCTGTCTCGATGAATCTGGCGCATGGTGCAGGGAATGCAATCTGAGAATTGCGGGCACGACGCGGTAGCTGGCTCCCTGGCCTTTCGAAATTTAATTGACTCAGTCCACTAATTTTGAAAATAGAGCTGCCTTAGCCGGAGTTCGACGCAGATGCTGGATGAACGAAAAGCATTGGTGGCCGATATCAGGCGCTTCAATCGCTTCTACACGCGCACCGTTGGCCTTCTCGACGAGACGCTGACGCAAAGCGCATTCACTTTGACCGAGGCGCGCGTGCTTTTCGAACTCGGCCACCTTGATCGTCCGGCGGCTTGTGAAACTGCAGGCGAGCGAGGTTTTCTTGCCAAGGCTTTTCATCTGGAGATGGGCCCGACTGCCTCCGACATCGCCAGGCAACTGCGCGTCGATGCCGCTTATCTGACACGAATTCTGCGCAAATTCGCCAGCGAGGGCTTGACCGAGACCCGGACCGATCCGGCCGACAAGCGCCGGCGGATTCTGTCGCTCACGGCAAGAGGCGAGGCAGCCCTTTCAGGGCTCCAGGCTGCGGCGGATCGGGACACGGCGCGGCTGATCGAAAGCGTGCCTGACCACAGGTTGCAGGAGCTGGGCAGCGCCTTGCGCAAGGCTGGGGAATTGCTGGGCGATCCCGCCTGTGAGAACAGCGAGGTGACGCTGCGGCCGCATCGCGTCGGCGACGTCGGCTGGGTCGTGCAGCGGCAGGCCCAGCTCTACGCCGAGGAATATGGCTGGACGATCGAGTTCGAGGCCATGCTCGCCGAGATCGGTGCCGATTTCATCCGCAATTTCGAGCCCGGCCGCGATTTCTGCTGGATCGCCGAACATGGTGGTCAGCCGGTCGGCGCGGTGTTCCTGGTTCACCAGGACGACGAGGTGGCCAAGCTGAGGATGCTGCATGTCGAGGCGGCGGCGCGAGGCCTCGGCATCGGCAAACGCCTGGTTGCGGAATGCGTGACCCAGGCTCGCGCTTGCGGCTACACTAGGCTGGTGCTGTGGACCAACGACATTCTCGTCGCGGCGCGCGCGATCTATGAGCGCGCCGGCTTCAAGCTGGTCTCGGAGGAGCGACACCACAGTTTCGGCAAGGAGTTGACCGGCCAGACCTGGGAGATGGATTTGTAGGCAGCTTTTGCTGCTGGTTTGCGC
>NZ_RZRQ01000408.1:0-4718 GCF_003997785.1 Mesorhizobium sp. M7D.F.Ca.US.004.01.2.1
GTCCTGCGTGGCGTCTGCGGCAAGCGTCTTGACGCCTGACATCTCCCAGGAGAGTTCTTTCAAATCGGCCACGCCGCGGGCGACGGCGAGCACTGTCGCCCCCTCGCTGAAGGCGGCTTCTACGATCGAGCGGCCGACACCCCTGCTGCCTCCGACAACGACGACATTCTGACCTCGCAACGATCCCATGGATCACCTCGCTTTTCGGCCCGGAGGATTCCGGTGCCTGTAGGTGAAGACAGTGGGGATGGGTGGAAATCATCGGTGTGGGTGAGAAATTTTCTGAGACGCTCTCAAGAACCCACCGCCGAGTTCTGCCTTTGAGCTGTCACTCAGCGCTCAGCAGCGCCAGTTCCTCCGGCGTCAGATGCCGCGCCGCGCCCTTGGCGAGGTCGCCGAGCGGCAGGCGGCCGATGGCGATGCGGATGAGGCGCTTGACTTCGATGCCGTGCGCGGCGAGCAGCCGGCGGATGTGGCGGTTGCGGCCTTCGTCGAGCACGATCTCCAGCCAGGCGGTGCGGCCGCCGCTGCGCAAAAGCTCGATCGAGCTGGCGGTCAGGGTCTCACTGTCGACGGTGACGCCGGCGCGGAACTTGTCCAGCATCGTCTCATCCGGCACCGTGCCGATCTGCACGTGATAGGTCTTGGGCAAATGCGAGGCCGGGTCCATCAGCCGGTTGGCAAACCGGGTGTCGTTGGTCATCAGCAGCAGGCCTTCGCTCGCCTTGTCGAGGCGGCCGACCGGCGAGACGAAGGGCAGGTCGAGCCCTTCGAGGCAGGCATAGACGGTGTCGCGCTGTTGCGGGTCGTCGCGGGTGGTGACCAGCCCGCGCGGCTTGTTAAGCATGAGATAGACCTTGCGCTCGGCAACCACCGGCCTGTCGTCGACGACGATGCGGTCGCGGTCGAGGTCGACGCGCAGGGCTGCATCGCGCACCACCTTGCCGCCGACGCGCACGCGGCCTTCCGCGATCAGCACCTCGGCCTGCGTGCGCGAGCACAGGCCAAGCTTCGACAGCGCCCGGTTCAGGCTGACGCCGGCTGGCTTGCCGGTGGCTCGTGGCTGGCGTGGTGTCATGTCCTGCTTTGTCATCCGGCTGGCTTGTCCGGTTCGCCGGCGAGCTTGCCGCCGGCACCGTCGTTTCATGGTGGGCGGACTTGCCGCCGCACCTTGGCTATCACGCGCATCCGGTGCTGCTCAAGCTGCTGGCATGGGGCGGCCTATCTGGTGGCGGCCGCGACCAGCATTTCGCACGGCCCCTCGAACTGTCCGTCATGCTCGAACTGGCCAAGCGCGGTCTCGATCTCCGCCCAGGCGTCGTCCTGCTCGCTGGGCGACAGGCCGGCCAGCATCTGGTGCAGCGCGCCGAACGATTCCTGCTCGAACTGCAGGCATTCCAGCGCCGACTGCAGCCGCACCGGCGCGTTGACCTTCTCGATGCGCACGTCATGGAAACCGGCATCGGTCAGGCGTTTGGCAAGCACCGCCGGGTCGCCCAGGCTGAACGGTCCGGGCTGGCCGGGCAGGGGGGCGGGTAGGGCGGCGCGGCGGCGGATGATACCGACCGGGATCGAGAAGAACGGGTTCTTGTCGGCGGTGGAATAGACGATGGCGCCGACCTTGCCGCCCGGCTTGAGATGATCGCGCATGCCGCCCAGCGCCCGGTTCTGGTCGGGAAAATAGATCAGCCCGACGCGCGAGATCACGGCGTCGAAAGGTTGGGCTGATATGGCATCCAGCATTTCGCCGTCGGCAACGACCGTGTCGACATTGGCATGGCCGGCTAGCTTGGCGTTGCTGGCGGCAAAGTCGAGAATGCCCGGTGAGATGTCGGTGGCCAGCACATAGCCCGTCGGTCCCACGCGCCGCGCGGCGGTCAGCGTCTGTTCTCCGGCACCGGCGGCGACATCGAGGACGCGGCTGCCCTTGCCGATATCGGTCATATCAAGCATCAGTTCGGTGGCAGGCCCCAGCCAGCGGGTCAAAAGCGAACCCCAGCGGTTCCAGGCTTCGGCGGCGCTGTCCCATTGCTTTCGGGTGGTGTCCTTGAACTTGACCGGATCGAAAACCGGTTGCTGTATGGTCATGGCTTCCTCCTGAAAGGCACTATTGCCTTGCCGGAAACCGTATTGATCGCGTAGTTCTGGTGCCATTCTCGAAATCTCGACGCCCATTTTGCAAAATTGCACGGATCGGGGTCCAGGATGCATTGGGATGACTTGCGGATCTTCCTGGCCGTCGCGCGCGACGGCTCGATCAGCGGCGCCGCAAAACGCATGAACATCCAGCACTCCACCGTGTCGCGCCGCATCCGGCTGCTGGAGACGCAGCTTGGCACGCGGCTGATCGAGCGCAAGAAATCCGGATATGAGCTGACCCCGGCCGGCGACGAGTTGAGGATGGCAGCCGGCAAGATGGAGCTCGAAGTGCTCGAGATCGAGGGCGCGCTCGGCGGTCAGGAAGACCGTGTCGCCGGGGAACTAAGAGTATCGGCGATCAACAACATGGCTTCATCCGTGCTGATGCCGATCTTCGCTGACTTCAGCGAGGCCTATCCGGATATCCGGCTGCATGTGCAGGTCTCCAACAAATATGTCAGCCTGGCCGAACGTCATGCCGACATCGCCATCCGGCTGACCAACACGCCGCTGGACACATTGGTCGGCACGCGGCTCACCAATGTGGCGTCGGCCGTTTACGGAGAAAGGCGCTACCTGGAGGGCCTGCGCGCCAGCGGTGCCACGCCGCTCTGGATCGGCGTGGAATGTTGCGCCTTCCATCAATCCTGGACCCATGCGGCATGCCCGGATCACCGGCACAGTTTCTTCGTCGATGACACGCTGCTGACGCTCGCCGCCCTGAAACAAGGGCTCGGCCTGGCCTATCTGCCATGCTTCATGGGCGACAGCGCCGAGGAGCTGGCGCGCTTTCGCCAGCCGGACCCGATCCACGATCTCGGGCTCTGGCTGCTCTACCATCCAGACCTGCGGCGCACCAAGCGCATTAGGGTGTTTCGCGAACACATGGCGGCACGCATCCGCGACCAGAGTGCGCTGTTCGAGGGCCGCCTGCCGCAGCCAGATCGGCGTTAGCCGCGTGAATGCGCAGCATGAGTGAGTCTCCCGCGCCGATCATCAAGACCGTTGTCATTGGTGCCGAGCCGGCCAAGGTCTGGCGGATACTGACGACGCCAGAAATGATCCCGCAATGGATGTCCGACGAGGAGTTGACCGTTAGCCTGCAAGGGCATGCCGGCAGCGCGATCGTGATGCGCGGACTGCTGCACGGAATGCCGTTCGAGAACCATGGCACCATCCGCGCTTTTGAGTCGGAAAAGAGCTTCGAGTACAGCTACTGGAGCACGCTGTCGGCAGATCGGCTGGCGGACGTGCCCGAGAACCACACGGTGGTCAGCTTCGATCTGGCGCCGGCGGATGGGGGAACGCTGCTGACGCTGACGCTCAGCGACTTCGCCGAACCGGCGATCCGTCCGCATGCCAATCTCTACTGGGGTCCGACCTTGCAGATCCTGAAGGCGGTCTGCGAGCGCGCTTGAGGGCGGGCGTCATCGCAGCGGATGGGGCGTCCTGCCTCTACTCTTTGGGGTGTCGGGCGAGGGCCAGCGCGCGGATGCGGTCGGCCACCGCGCTGTCGACCGGATTGTAGACGGTCAGGCTCAAATCCGGCCGGCCGTCGACCGCGAACCCCGAATATTCCAGCTCGATATCGCCGAGTTCCGGGTGCTTCAGGCGCTTTGTCCCGTCGCCGTGGCTGAGCACGTCGTTTGCCCGCCAGAGGGCGGCAAACTCGGGGCTGGCGCTGCAAAGCTCATCGACGAGCTGGGCGACCTCGGAGACCGCGCCGGCGCGCGCCGCATCGGCACGGAACGCGCCCACCACGAAACGGGCCAGGTTTTGCCAATCGTGCTGCCTAGCGCGGATATGGGGACTGAGGAACATGAAGCGCAGGATGTTGCGCTCGCCTTCGGGTAGGGTGCTGTAGTCGGTCATCACCACCTGCGCGGCGCGGTTCCAGGCAACGACATCCCAGGTGGCGGTCCTGACTATGGCGGGGCTGGCATCGAGCGTGTCGATGAGGCGTTGAAGCCGGGGGCTGACGCCCTCGACGCCCCTGTAGCGGACCTCGGGCGGGCGCCCCAGCCCGAGCATGAAAAGATGTTCGCGTTCCGCCTCGGTCAGCAGCAGGCCCTTGGCGATGCGGTTGAGGACATCGGCGGAGGGCGCGCCGCCTCGGCCCTGTTCCAGCCATGTATACCAGGTCGGGCTGATGTTGGCGCGCTGGGCGACCTCTTCCCGGCGCAGTCCCGGCGTGCGTCGGCGCCCCGAGAAGCCAAAGGACGCCGGATCAAGCCGGGTGCGCCGGTCTTTCAGGAACGCTGCCAGTGAGCCGGCGGAATTGGAGGGCATCCTGTTAGCCATTATACCATGATAAGATCACTACTTTAATAGAATAATAGACCAGCAATATTACGCAGGCAACTGTGCAGGAGATTTTGCATGCGTATCTTTCTCACCGGCGCGACCGGTTTCATCGGTTCGGCGCTGGTTCTCGAACTCATCAAGGCGGACCATCAGGTCGTCGGTGTTACCCGCTCCGACGCTGGCGCCGAGGCGCTGGCCGCCGCTGGTGCCGAGGTGTATCGCGGGACCCTCGAAGATCCCGAGGGGCTGCGAGACGGCGCGGCCAAGGCGGAGGC
>NZ_RZRQ01000409.1:0-4710 GCF_003997785.1 Mesorhizobium sp. M7D.F.Ca.US.004.01.2.1
GCCAACGGCGGCGTGATCGGCGATGTCCAGCTTCACCAGTTCGGCCTCGCTGCCGATGCCCGGATTGCCGGGGGCCGCATAAAGCTTCGTCAGCAGCGGCGACGCGGCGATCTTCCAGGCGAGCGCATGTTCGCGGCCGCCGGAGCCGAGAAGAAGAACGTTCATGGCCACCTCTTGATGCCGACTATCCCTTAGAGCACCCGCTATTGCTCTCTGGACGATGGGTCAAGACATCAGGGCGTTTTGAGCCGAATTGCGCACGGGAACGTTATCCCCGGCCGAAAATGGGCGCCGAATACCGGCGCCCATTTTCTGGCTCCCGCTCAGCCCTGGTAGACCACTGGAAACCAGTCCTCGCGCAGCCTCTCGCCCGGCTGCATGCCATGGCCGTGATAGGGCGGTGAGGTACGCCCCGGCCGCTCGACATAGCGGGCATCGTCACCGACCCAGCGCAGCGACAGCGCCCGGCGTCGCGCCGCGGTCAGGTTGCCACGCGCGCCATGCGCGGTCCTGAAATCGAACAGAATGGCGTCGCCCGGCTCCATTTCCCACTCGAGCACTTTCAGCGACGGATCGTTGTCGGGATCGGGCACAGGCAGATAGTCGCCCTCGCCGGCATAGAAGTTGCTGTCGTCGAGCCAGCGCACCGGCAGGATCATCTTGTCCCATTTGTGCGAACCGGCAATTAGGCGCAGCGTCGCTTCCTTCACCGGGTCGATGGGGATCCAGAAGCTCACGGTCTGCTGGCCGTCGACGAAGTAGTACGGAATGTCCTGATGCCAGGGCGTCGGCTTCTGCGTGCCGGGTTCCTTGACCAGCACATGATCGTGGAAGAACTGCGCGGTGCGCGACTGCATCACCGCCGCCGCCAGTTCGGCGACCGGTGATTTCCGCACCACCTCGACGAATTCGGGGATGCGCTCCCAGTTGCAATAGTCGTCGAAGAAACTGCCGCGACCGTTGGCGATGTCGGACGCGGTTTCGCTGCGGTTCTGCATGTTGCGCTCGATGCCGGCGGCAATCGTGTCGACCCAGCCCTTGAAGGCGCCGCGAATGCAGACAGCACCGTCACGCTGATAGTCGGCGATGGTGCCCGCATCGATCATGGAGGCGTTGGAAGTGTGGGTGGCAGCTTGGGAAGCCATGGCGTTCTCCTCTTGGAATGAACCGACTATCGCAACCCTCATTCATTCAGTAAAATAATAACTTTCCATCCAGCACATAGAGTTTCCTTATGAATGTGACCCTCACGCAGTTGCGCTATCTGGTCGCCGTGGCGCGTCATGGCAGCGTCACCGGCGCGGCCAAGGTGCTGAACGTTTCGCAGCCGTCGATCTCGGTGGCCATTGACGCCGTCGAAAAGAATTTCGGCCAGAAACTGTTTGTTCGCCAGCGGGGAAGCGGCGTGTCGCCGACATCGTTCGGCCGCGCCGTCGTGGCCAAGGCAAGACAGGTTCTCACCGAAACGGAGGAACTCATCGGCCTGGGCTCAAGCAAATCGGCTGTCAGCGGAGAACTGGTGCTAGGATGCTTCGAGGATCTGGCGCCGTTCTTCGCGCCGGCCCTGCTGCGCGCCTTCTCCGAACGCTATCCAGCCGTCAAGGTCGTCGTCCGCGACGAAACCTTCGAGACGCTTGGGCGGCGGCTCGGCGATGCGGCCATCGATCTCGGCCTCACCTATGACCTCAGCCTGCCGACGCATTTCGCCCGCATCCTGCTGCGCGAACTTCGCCCGCATGCGTTGTTGCCGGCAGGCCATGCCCTGGCCGACCGCCCAACAGTCAGCCTTGCCGATCTGGCCGCCTATCCGCTGATCACCACGGACCAGCCGCACAGCTGGCAGCACATGCTCGACCTGTTTCGCAGCCGCGGCCTTTCGCCTGTGGCCGACACGACGACAAGCTCGTTCGAACTGCAGCGCTCCATGGTCGCCAACGGCTTCGGCGTCGCGGTCAGCTATACCCGCCCGCACGGTGACCGGAGCTATGACGGCCTGCCGCTCATCTGCAAGCCACTGTCGGATCCGCTGCCCATGCAGCGGATCTTGCTCACCTACGACACGCATCAGCGTGTGTCGAATGCGGCGCTGTCCTTCATCGACGTGGCCAAGGGTTGGTTCGCCACCCGCGACATCTTTGCCTCGTGAAAGGCTGACGGTCGCCGCTTCTCCGCTTGCCGCTTGACGGTTTCCGCCGCTGCTGCCACTCCATGGACATGGAACCTATCCAATCGAAAGCGGCCCAGGGCCGTGTCGCCGATGCGCCGAACGGCCACTGGGTCTATCGCGTGCTGCCGCGCTCGGTATGGCCCTATGCGCAGCTCGCCCGGTGGGACAGGCCGATCGGCTGGCAGTTGCTGCTGTGGCCCTGCTGGTGGTCGGCTGCCCTTGCGGCGAGCGCCTATCCGCGTCCCGGCGACCCGCTGCTCTCGCTGCTGCCGGCGCCCTGGTATCTCGTGCTGTTCCTGGCCGGCGCCATCGCCATGCGCGGCGCAGGCTGCACCTACAACGACCTCGTCGACGAGGACATCGACAATCAGGTCGAGCGCACGCGCTCGCGGCCGCTGCCGTCCGGCAAGGCCACGCGCCGGCGGGCATGGTTTTTTATTGCCCTGCAGGCCCTGGTCGGCCTCGTGGTGCTCATCCAGTTCAACAGCTTCGCCATGCTGCTCGGCATCTGCTCGCTGGCGATCATAGCCATCTATCCGTTCATGAAGCGGATAACCAACTGGCCGCAACTGGTGCTTGGCCTTGCCTTTTCCTGGGGCGCGCTGATGGGATGGGCGGTCGAGTTCGGCGATCTCGATGGACCTGCCGTGATGCTCTATATCGGCTCGATCCTGTGGGTGATCGGCTACGACACGATCTACGCGCATCAGGACAAGGAAGACGACGCCATTGTCGGCGTGCGCTCGACGGCACGCCTGTTCGGCGACAACACCAAATCGTGGCTGGCAGGGCTCTATGGCGGCGCGCTGATCTGTTTTGCCATCGCCTTCGCGTCGGCGCAGGCTCCGGTGGTGGCACTGGCAGGACTGATCGCTGCCGGCGCCCATATGGCCAGGCAAATTGCCGTGTTGGATATCGACAACCCGGACCAATGCCTGCGTCTATTCAGATCGAACAACCAGGTCGGCTGGCTGATCTTCCTGGGCCTGATCGGCGGCGCTGTGTGGGTAGCACTGAAGCCGCTGGTTTAGCGGCTTCGCTTTTCCTGCATGTTCCCTCTCGGGATCATGCTCACTCGCGCGAGATGATCTCCTGGCCGTCGATGACCAGCCTGAGACCGAGGTCGCCGGCCCTGCGGCGAGCGAGAAAACGCGGGCGTCGGGTGTTGGACACACGGCCCTTGCGGCGATCCTGCGGCGGCAGCGTCTTGATGGCGGCGCCGAGCGATTCTTCCAGAGTGCGGGCGACGCCGTCCGATTCGATCAGCAGCATCGGCAGACGGTAGGCGTCGGCCCACGCGCGCCAGTCGGCGGCGACATCGTCGAGATCGTCGGCGACCAGCAACGGCACCGACAGCATCGGGTCGTTGTGCAGGAGTTCCAGGGTCACCGTGACATTGCCGTCAGGGTCCTCCATGGCGCGGGCGGCAACGCCGCGGAACGCATTGGCGGGCAGAACGATGATCGCCGGCAGGCCGCTCATCTCGAGCAGGCGGCGGATCACGGCGCCACGCTGGTCGATGGTAAAGGTCACATCGCCGTAGTCGTCGCGTGTCGCGTAGCTCACCACTTGCGGCAGGCGAAATGGGTCGAGACGCATGTTGCGTCCCGCCCAGACTGGCTTCAGTCCGGTGTTCATAGAGTGCCTTCCTGTCTGTCTCCTGAGAGCCGGTGTCCGGTTCTCTCCGGGCCGGTTTTTCCAGCCTCGTTTGTATGGAGACAGTAGCGCGGGCTCCTTACCGCCCCGCTTAAGAAAGTCGGTTAAATTTTGCTGATCTTAGGGATGGTTATCGGAATCCCACCAACCACAAGATGTCGAAAGGATCAGATAACCTTACCCGGATTCATGATGCCGGCCGGGTCGAAGGCCGCCTTTACCCTTCGCATCAGATCGATCGCCATCGGCGGCGCGGTGGCAATCAGTTCGTCGCGCTTCAACTGGCCGATACCATGCTCTGCCGAGATCGAACCGTGCAGGCTGCGCACGACGTCGTGCACCGCCTTGTTCATGGGATGATAGAGGGCGAGAAATGCCTCGTCATCGCCATCGACGGGCCGCGAGATGTTATAGTGGAGGTTGCCGTCGCCCATATGGCCGAAGCAGACCACGCGGGCGCCGGCACTCACCGACGCCACGGCGCCGGCGGCCTCTGCGATGAAGCGCGGGATCATTGCCACAGGCACCGAAATGTCGTGCTTGATCGAGGCACCCTCCGGCTTTTGCGCCTCGGGCAGCAGCTCGCGGAAATTCCAGAAGGCATCCCCCTGCCCGAGGCTTGCGGCGATGACGGCGTCGCCGACGAATTCATGTTCGAGGCCGGCCGAGAGCACGTCCTCGATCAACGCTCGCGAATCCTCCGATGAACGGCCGGACGAAATCTGCATCAGCACATACCACGGCCAGTCGTCGACCAAGGGCCGCACCACGCCCTGTGCATGCGCCAGCGTGAAATCATATGGCCGCTTGCCGATCAGTTCGAAGGCGGTCAGCGCGGCCCCGGCGCGGTCCATGGCCAGGCTGAACAGGGAAAGCGCGGCCTCAGG
>NZ_RZRQ01000040.1:0-27634 GCF_003997785.1 Mesorhizobium sp. M7D.F.Ca.US.004.01.2.1
GCAACCGGCTTGTCGACGCCGACATTGACGCCGCAATGGAAGGTCACGCCCTCGCCCTGCATCTGCTCGATGCGCCGGTCGATATAGTGCTTCTCGATCTTGAAGTCGGGAATGCCGTAACGCATCAGCCCGCCAGGCCGGCTCTCGCGCTCGTAGACATGGACGTCGTGGCCAGCGCGGCCAAGCTGCTGGGCAGCCGCCATGCCGGCAGGGCCGGAGCCGATGATGGCGACCCGCTTGCCGGTCTTCTTCTCCGGCGGATAGGGCCTGATGTGGCCGGTTTCATAGGCCTTGTCGGCAATCGCCTGCTCGACCGTCTTGATGGCGACGGGAATGTCCTCGAGGTTCAGCGTGCAGGCTTCCTCGCAGGGTGCGGGGCAGATGCGGCCGGTGAACTCCGGGAAATTGTTGGTCGAATGCAAGTTCCGGATCGCGTTGTCCCAGTCGCCATTGTAGACGAGGTCGTTCCAGTCCGGAATCTGGTTGTGGATCGGGCATCCCGTCGGCCCGTGGCAGAACGGAATGCCGCAATCCATGCAGCGCGCGGCCTGTTTCTCAACCTCCTTGTCCGACATCGGCAGCGTGAATTCACGGAAATGCCGGATGCGATCGGAGGCCGGCTGGTACTTATGCACCTGCCGGTCGATTTCGAGAAAGCCTGTTACCTTGCCCATAGTCCAGTTCCTGCTGTCCAGATGGTGCGGTTTTCGCCGCACCCGTTAACCTCTTGAGGCAGCCATGGCAACCTTGCGCCCGAGGTCAAACTGTCGATGAAGATAGGCCGGGAAGCCTGGGCACCCCGGCAATTGCAAAAGCCTATTCCGCCGCGACGCCCATGCGCATGCGTTCCATCTCGATCAAAGCGCGGCGGTATTCGACCGGCATGATCTTGCGGAACTTCGGCCGGAACGTCGTCCAGTCGTCGAGAATCTCGCGACCACGTACCGATCCGGTGTAATGCACATGGTTCGAGATCAGCTGGTAGAGCCGCTCCTCGTCATGGCTGGTCATGTCGCCGGAGACGTCGACGCGGCCCTTGTGGTCGAGGTCGCCGCCATGGTGCAACAATCTCTCCATCAAATCGTCTTCTTCCGGAACCGGTTCCAGCTCGACCATCGCCATGTTGCAGCGCTCGGCGAAATCGCCCGCCTCGTCGAGTACATAGGCCACGCCGCCCGACATGCCGGCGGCGAAGTTGCGGCCGGTCTTGCCGATGACGACGACGATGCCGCCGGTCATGTACTCGCAGCCATGATCGCCAACGCCTTCGACGACGGCGGCCACGCCCGAGTTGCGCACGGCGAAACGTTCGCCGGCGACGCCGGCGAAGTAGGCCTCACCCTCGGTCGCGCCATAGAGCACCGTATTGCCGACGATGATGGACTCCGCCGCGACGATCTTGGCCTCTTCCGGCGGCCGGATGACGATGCGCCCGCCCGACAGGCCCTTGCCTACATAGTCGTTGCCAGCGCCGACAAGCTCGAACGAGATGCCGCGCGCCAGGAACGCACCAAAG
This sequence comes from Mesorhizobium sp. M7D.F.Ca.US.004.01.2.1, assembly GCF_003997785.1. Classification (NCBI taxonomy): domain Bacteria; kingdom Pseudomonadati; phylum Pseudomonadota; class Alphaproteobacteria; order Hyphomicrobiales; family Phyllobacteriaceae; genus Mesorhizobium; species Mesorhizobium sp. M7D.F.Ca.US.004.01.2.1. The sequence goes on from NZ_RZRQ01000040.1 coordinate 1,517, forward strand.
GACTGGCCGGCGGTGCCGGTCAACTTCACCGAGATCGTATCCTCGCGCAGGCCCTTGTGCTTGAAGCGCTTGGCCACTTCGCCCGACAGCATGGCGCCGGTGGAGCGGTCGACATTGCGGATGTCGACCTCGATCTTGACCGGTTGCTTGCTTTCGAGCGCCGGCTTTGCCAGTTCGATCAGCTTGCGGTCGAGCACGTCGTCGATCGGGTGCTTCTGCCGCTCGGTCCAGTGCACCGCTTCATGCGGCGCATCCGGCTTGAAGAACATCTTGGAGAAATCGAGCCCGCGCGCCTTCCAGTGCACGATCAGGTCGCGCTTTTCCAAGAGATCGGTGTCGCCGATGATCTGGTCGATATGGGTGTAACCCATCTCGGCAAGCAGACCGCGAACCTCTTCCGCCACGTAGAAGAAGAAGTTGATGACATGCTCGGGCGTACCCTTGAAGCGCTTGCGCAGCACCGGATCCTGCGTCGCAACGCCGACCGGGCAGGTGTTGAGATGGCACTTGCGCATCATGATGCAGCCGGCCGCGATCAGCGGCGCGGTCGAGAAGCCGAACTCGTCGGCGCCGAGCAGCGCACCTATGATGACGTCGCGGCCGGTGCGCAAGCCGCCATCGACCTGCAGCGCAACGCGCGACCGCAAGCCGTTCAGCACCAGCGTCTGGTGCGTCTCCGCAAGGCCCATTTCCCACGGGCTGCCGGCATGCTTGAGCGAGGTCAGCGGCGAAGCACCGGTGCCGCCATCATAGCCCGAGATGGTGATGTGGTCGGCGCGTGCCTTGGCGACGCCCGCCGCAACCGTGCCGACACCGACTTCCGACACCAGCTTGACCGACACGTCGGCCGCCGGATTGACGTTCTTCAGATCGTAGATCAGCTGCGCCAGATCCTCGATCGAATAGATGTCGTGGTGCGGCGGCGGCGAGATCAGGCCGACGCCCGGCGTCGAATGCCGGACCTTGGCGATGGTCGCGTCGACCTTGTGGCCGGGCAGCTGGCCGCCCTCGCCGGGCTTGGCACCCTGCGCCACCTTGATCTGCATCATGTCGGAATTGACCAGGTATTCGGCCGTGACGCCGAAGCGCCCAGAGGCGATCTGCTTGATCGCCGAGCGTTCCGGGTTCTTGCCGCCGCCGGGCAGAGGCAGATAGCGGTCGGCCTCTTCGCCGCCCTCGCCGGTGTTCGACTTGCCGCCAATCTGGTTCATCGCGCGCGCCAGTGTGGTGTGCGCTTCGCGTGAGATCGAGCCGAACGACATCGCCCCGGTCGAGAACCGCTTGACTATGTCGGCCGCCGACATGACGTCGTCGAGCGCGACCTTCTCGCGGCCGGTTTCCTCAGCCAGCTTGAGCCTGAACAGGCCACGAATGGTCTGGGCGCGCGCCGTCTCGCTGTCGATCTGGGCGGAATAGTCCTTGAACGTTTCCCACGATCCCTGGCGCACGGCATGCTGCAAGGTGGCGACCGCATCGGGCGACCAGATATGCGCCTCGCCGCGCATGCGGAACATGTATTCGCCGCCGACCTCCAGGCTGTTGCGCAGCACAGGGTCGTTGCCGAAACCGTCATTGTGGCGGCTGAGCGTCTCCGTCGCGATCTCGTCCAGCCCGACGCCTTCGATGAGCGTCGCGGTGCCGGTGAAATATTGCTGCACGAAATCGGTCTTCAGCCCGATCGCATCGAAAATCTGCGCGCCGCAATAGGACTGGTAGGTCGAGATGCCCATCTTGGACATCACCTTGAGAATGCCCTTGCCGATCGACTTGATGTAGCGCGAGACGACTTCGTAAGCGTCCACCTCTTTCGGCAGTTCGCCGCGCTTGTGCATGTCGAGCAGCGTGTCGAAGGCGAGGTAAGGGTTGATCGCCTCGGCGCCATAGCCGGCAAGACAGCAGAAATGATGCACTTCGCGCGGCTCGCCGGATTCGACGACGAGGCCGACCGAGGTGCGCAGCCCCTTGCGGATCAGGTGATGATGCACTGCCGCCGTCGCGAGCAGCGCCGGGATGGCAATGCGGTCCGGCCCAACCTGGCGGTCGGACAGGATGATGATGTTGTAACCGCCGGCGACCGCCGCCTCCGCCCGCTCGCACAGGCGGTCGATGGCGCCCTGCATGCCTGCGGCCCCTTCGGCGGAGCCATAGGTGATGTCGATCGTCTTGGTGTCGAAGCGGTCCTCGGTGTGGCCGATGGAACGGATCTTTTCGAGATCGCCATTGGTCAGGATAGGCTGGCGCACCTCAAGCCGCTTGCGGCGCGAATTGCCGACCAGGTCGAAGATGTTTGGCCGCGGCCCGATGAAGGACACCAGGCTCATCACCAGCTCCTCGCGGATCGGATCGATCGGCGGGTTGGTGACCTGGGCGAAGTTCTGCTTGAAATATGTGTAGAGCAGCTTCGACTTGTCCGACATCGCCGAGATCGGCGTGTCGGTGCCCATCGAGCCCACCGCTTCCTGGCCCGTCGTCGCCATCGGCGACATCAAGAGCTTGGTGTCTTCCTGGCTGTAGCCGAACGCCTGCTGGCGATCGAGCAGGCTGACATCCTTGCGCAGCGCGCGTGGTTCGACCGGCTTCAGATCTTCTAGGATGAGCTGCGTGTTGGCGAGCCAGGTCTTGTAGGGATGCTTGGTCGCGATCTCCGACTTGAGCTCCTCGTCGGAGACGATGCGCCCCTTCTCCAGGTCGATCAGAAGCATCCGGCCGGGCTGCAGCCGCCACTTCTTGACGATCTTCTCCTCCGGCACCGGCAGCACGCCGGCCTCCGAGGCCATGATGACGCGGTCGTCGTCGGTGACGATATAGCGCGCCGGGCGCAGTCCGTTGCGGTCGAGCGTGGCGCCGATCTGGCGGCCATCAGTGAAGACCACCGCCGCCGGTCCATCCCACGGCTCCATAAGTGCTGCATGGTATTCGTAGAACGCCTTGCGATCGGCATCCATGAGCTTGTTGCCGGCCCAGGCTTCCGGGATCAGCATCATCATGGCGTGGCTGAGGCTGTACCCGCCCTGGAACAGGAACTCGAGCGCATTGTCGAAGCAGGCGGTGTCGGACTGACCGTCGTAGGAAATTGGCCAAAGCTTCGAGATGTTGTTGCCGAACAATTCGGAATCGACCGAAGCCTGCCGCGCCGCCATCCAGTTGTTGTTGCCGCGCACGGTGTTGATCTCGCCATTGTGGGCGACCATGCGGTAGGGATGCGCCAGCTTCCACGACGGAAACGTGTTGGTCGAGAAGCGCTGGTGGACGAGAATCAGCGCGGTTTCGAAGCGCGGATCGATCAGGTCCTTGTAGTAGGCACCGACCTGATAGGCCAGGAACATGCCCTTGTAGACGATGGTGCGCGCCGACAGCGACACGCAATAGGCGCCGATGTCCTTGTTGTCGTTCTCGGCATAGATGCGACCCGATATGACCTTGCGCAGCAGATAGAGCCTGGCCTCATACTCCTCGTCATCGGTAATGTCTGGCGTGCGGCCGATGAATATCTGCCGATGGGACGGCTCGGATGCCACGATGTCAGGCGCCTTCGACAGCGACGAATTGTCGACGGGCACGTCACGGAAACCGATGAGCGGAAGCCCCTCGGATTGCGCCGATTCGGCAATGATGTCCTCGATATGGGCGCGGAGCGCCGCGTCCTGCGGCATGAACCAGTGTCCGACGCCGTACTGACCCACCGGCGGCAGGTCGATGCCCTGGGCTGCCATCTCTTCGCGGAAGAAACGGTCGGGAAGCTGCACCAGCACGCCGGCGCCATCGCCGACCAGCGGATCGGCGCCGACGGCGCCGCGATGCGTCAGGTTTTCGAGCACGGCCAGCCCGTCCTTGACGATCTGATGCGACTTCACGCCCTTCATGTTGACGATGAAGCCGACGCCGCAGGCGTCATGCTCGTTGCGCGGATCGTAAAGGCCCTGGGCGGAAAAGCCGTTGGCGGTTCGGCCGATATTGGATCGCAAGGTGTTTTTGACGGTTGCCGCTTTCGTCTGCGCGGCCTGGCCGTTCGTCGCAGAGTGCGTCATGTCCGTCATCTCCTGTCCTCCATTCCAGCCCTTCGGGCGCTGGTTTGCCTCGGCAAGCACTTGGCTCACCCTGATCCTTGCGGCACGTCTTGCGAAATCCTTGCCGAACCAGGCGACTTTCCGCATGGTTCGTATTCGTACAGGCCAGAGGTATTCCTACTGGCAACAGTCTGGCCGTCCACCTGTCGCTCGCGGCAACAGCCGGAGAGGCCCAAATGATACGCCAATCCGGCTTGTTTTGTGCGACAAAATAAGACAGCACTACTGTCCTAAATTTTTATGACAGAAATCCCGGACGCACACAAGACCGATTCACAAAAAACTTGGGCCTTTCGCGACAGAAAATGTCGTGAAGTTGAGGAAGAACGTAAGCTTCAGTCGCAGGCCTCTTCCTTGCCGGCTGGCTGGCTTTACCGATTTTCCTGCGCCTGCCCCCTTGCGATCAGCACGTGAAACCGGTCAACTTCCGGCTGATTTCCCCAGAACCCCGATTTCCCAAGACATAGGCAGAATGCATGTTCTTCGCTTCCGACAACTGGGCAGGCGCCCATCCCGATATCGTTGCCGGCCTGTCGGCCGCGGCCGGCGGCTTTTCCACTGCCTATGGCGACGGTGCGCTCGACCAGGCCGTCTATCAGCGCTTCAGCGAGATTTTCGAACGCGAGGTCGCGGTGTTCTTCGTCGCCACCGGCACGGCCGCCAACTCGCTGGCGCTGACCACTTACAACAAGCCGGGCGGCATTTCCTTCGCCCACCGCGAATCGCATGTCATCGAGGATGAATGCGGCGCGCCGGTGTACTTTTCCGGCGGCTCGCGCCTGCATGACATCGATGGCCCGCTGGGCAAGATCGACCCGCACAATCTGGAAAGGACCATTGGCCGTTTCGCGCCCGAAATCGTCCATTGGGGACGGCCGATGGCTGTTTCGATAACCCAGTCGACCGAGGTCGGCACCATCTACGGGCTGAATGAGATCGAGACGATCTCGGCGATTGCCAAGAAGTATTCGGTGCCCCTGCACATGGACGGCGCCCGCTTTGCCAACGCGCTGGTCGCGCTTGAGACCACACCGGCCGAAATGACCTGGAAACGCGGCGTCGACATCCTCTCCTTCGGCGGCACCAAGAACGGCTGCTGGTGCGCCGAAGCGATCGTGCTGTTCGATCTCGACCGCGCCAAGGAGCTGGCCTTTCTGCGCAAGCGCGCCGCCCAGCTGTTTTCGAAATCGCGTTTCGTCGCGGCGCAGTTCGAGGCCTATTTCAAGGACGGATTGTGGCTGGATACCGCCCGCCACGCCAACGCGATGGCCGCGCGCCTTGCCGCGGCGATCGAGGATTCGGCCACGGCAAAGCTGGCCTGGCTGCCGCAGGCAAACGAGGTGTTCGCGGTGATCAAGAAGGCCGAAGCCGAAAAGCTGCAGGCAGCCGGTGCCGCCTTCTACGACTGGCACAAGCCGCATGGCTTTGACGGTCATATCGGCGAGGACGAGTTGCTCTATCGCTTCGTCACCAGCTTTGCGACGACGGCCGAAGATGTCGACCGCTTTGGCCAGCTGATTGCCTGATAGACCGGGACAATGGAACACAGCGGATCAGGTTTGAGGACACATCGGCGGTTTTGCCGTTCGCTTCACTGGACGGCTCAGTTGCGGGCGGTGCTGGTCACGATACTGCTCGCTTCCAGCCTGCAAGGCGCTTGGTCCCAGACCTGTTCGATGACGGCCGCCAACGGATCGTATGGCGTGGTGGACATCCTGAGCGGTGCGGCTGACGATACGACGACAACCTTCTCGATCAATTGCACCGGGACGGCCAACCAGACGGTGCGCCTGTGCGTCGAACTGTCACCCGGTCAGACGAACGCCGCCGGCAATCGCCGGCTGGCGTCCGGCTCGGAGCGGCTGGTGCATGAACTCTACAGCAATGCGACGCGAACGACGATATGGGGATCGTGGGGCCTGGCGACGACAGCCTACGGCCTCTATCCCATCGGGACGACCTACGATCTCGGCCTCGGTTCCTCCGGCAGCGCCAATGCTACGCTGACGGTTTACGGCAGGGTATTCTCCAACCAGACCACCTCGGGACCTGGATCATATACCTGGACCATGACCACCGCGCCCGCCGCCGCCTATGACTACAGGACTGCCGCGGCGTGCCCGACAGGCAGCCGGCAAGCCACCTCCAGCGGCTCCACCTGGACCGCGACAATCAACGCGAACTGCAACGTTTCGGCCACCAACGTGAATTTTGGCTCGGTCGGCGTGCTGGCATCGAATGCCGATTCGACGGGTTCGGTCACGGTTCAATGCACGGACGCGACCCCCTACAACATCGGGCTCGGCGCCGGAACCGGATCCGGCGCCACGGTCGCCAGCAGGAAGATGACGAGCGGCATCAGGACTGTGACCTATTCGCTCTACAGCGACACCGGTAGGACCACCGTCTGGGGAAACACGATCGGCACCAACACCGCTAGCGGCACCGGCACCGGGCTGGACCAAGCATACACCGTATACGCCCGCGCCCCTGCGCAGACCACGCCTGCGCCTGGAACGTACACCGATACAATCGTCGTCACGGTCACCTACTGACAGGCCACAGGCGGCGGCCCCTATGTCAGCGGCAAGCGACCGGAATGACCACTTGCCCGTTTGCTTTCGGCGTGTAGCCGAACGCTGCCTGGCACGACCCCTTGGCGGTTTCGGCTGCGACGATGTTCTCGCGTGCCAGTCCCTTCACATAGGCGCGCCCGTCATAGCCGATGACGAAGTCCTGATTACCATTGATCGTGCCATGCGACCCGGCCTCGAGCGGCTGTCCATCAGGCCCCGACAGGATGAGGACGGCCGCGTCCACATTCGTGCGAACCCGGAAATCGACCCGAACTCCAGCCCGGTCGGCTGGCGCGATGACGTCCTGCGTTGTCGCGACGTCGGCGTCGACGGGCAGGTTGGTCGTGTCGATGGCGATCTTGTTTCTCTGATAGGAGCGCAGGCGCGGCAGCAGCAGCCGGCCCTTTGCATCGGTGACGCCCGACGGTCGGTTTTCGTAGAGCACGCCGACATTCGGCAAGCCTGTTTCGATGACGGCGAAACTGTCGTCGATCCGGTCTGTCAGGAAGATGCCGGATCCCATCGTTGCGATCGCCCCGTCGAACTGGGCTGTCGCCGTGGTGCCGGAGTTCGAACGGGCGACGTCGGCGTCGGCACGCCCGTGGGAAGAACGATAAGAGACCGCCGCGGAGCCCTCCGCGGATCGGCCTTGGGTGACGCTGGCCCGCCAGCCAAGGCTTCCCGGTTCCTCGCCGAGCGGCTTGCTCACGTCGGCGATCACGTCGAACCTGCCCCTGGCGGCGGAAATGGCCGTCGATGCCATTGTATCGCCGCCGATCGGGATCGACAGCCCGGCGAAGAGGCCGGCGTTGCGTCGCCCGCCAAGTTCGGCGAACGCGGTGGCATTGAGATAGCCGAAAGGCAGCGTTCGCGAATAGGAGGCGGTGAGTATCCTGGAGCTTTCGCCGCAGGCCGGTGTCAGATCGATGTAGCTTGCGCTGATGCTGCCGCTGTCGAAAGACAACGGGGTTCCGACGGAAATGCTGTTGACCATCTTCGGGGGCCTGGATCGGGACGAAGCATCAGCGGCGCCTGGATCGAATGACAGCAGATTGAGGAAGGCGTGACCGGCCGTTCCGCCGTCCTGAAGCCGATCGGTCACCGAGGCGAGATCGTCATAAGAACCGAAGGTCATCTGCGAACTGGCATTGATGCTGAGGGTCCGGACCCTGATCTCGAATGAGGCATAGGACTGCAGGCCATTGCCCGCTTCGCTGCGGCTGCCAGCCAGCGCGAACGAGGCGATGCCTAGCGAGCCGGTGCGCACCGCCATGCCGAGCCCGCCATTGACCAGATCCTTGCCGGCCTCAGCGTGGCTTTCCAGCGTCAGCCAGTCGTAGATACCCTTTCTCAGGCTTGCCGATATGACAGGCTGATTGGCGGCATAGGCATCCGACGTCGTCGCATAGCCGTGCCTGGGCAGGCCGGCCTCCAGCGAGAAGTCGAAGAGGCCTGGCTTTAGCAGGCTGGGCGAGGCGTAGAACGGTACGCTCGTGCGCGTCTCATGGCCGGCCGCATCGCGCAGCACGACAAGTGCCTCGCCGCCACCCGTGGTGACTGGAATGTCGGTGATCTGGAACGGACCCGTGTCAACCGTGTGCGAATAGGTCTTCAGGTCGTTGACATAGACGTCGACCGTCGACGGCACTGCCGCGCTGCCGCTCACCGAGGCAAGCGGCTGCGTGATGAGGTCCGCTCGAAGCCCGAAATTGCGGCGCGCCTGAAGCCCGCCAATGCGTATCGGCCGGGTCCAGGCAAAGCCGCCGGAAATCGCATCGCCAGCCTGATATGTCGTCAGCGTCGCCGGGTCCGAATAGGTATAGGCGGTGTCGAGCCTCAATGCATCGGTGCGTCCATTGTCCGCCAGCCGCAGGATCGCCGACTGGCCGAACGTGCCAACCGGCGAAAAGGCCCTCGCGTCGAGGGTTGTGGAAACACCGCTGAAGGAGAAGCCGCTTGCGCCGGGCTCCTGCCGCGACGCCGCGAACAGATTGTAGTTGAGGACACCGCCGAACCCTGCCTGAATATCCGGCGATGCCTCGTGATCCGGCGCCGCGTCATATGACATTGTCCCGCGCAAGCCATTGCCGATGGTCAGGAAAATGCGCTGCTCCGCCACCTCGTAGCGGTAAGCCAACCCCTTGATATTGTCGAGCATGATGGTTGCGGCGTTGGATCGGCCCTTGCCCGGATCCAGTCCCAAGTCCCGCAACTCATCCGGCTTTGCGCCCAGATGCCGCCCGTCGGTAGATACGAATGCCGCGATCTGATTGGTTGGAGCGCCGTTGATGAAGACTTCGAGCTGAAGCTGCTGGACCGCCCCCGAAGCCTGATTGGATAGTGTCAGCGCGGCGGCCAGTGTCGACATTGCCAGCAGGCAAGCCGCATTCACGGTGCAGCGACAACCGGCGCAACGGCGTTGATCGTGCCATCATTGCCTTGGCCGGAGATCGAGACCGATCCCTTGGCGGCAAATTTGCGCCCGCCGGCTGGTGCCGTCCAATGCATTGCCGACTGGCCGAGCGCATATCCGACGAGCCCGCCCCCGAATGAGATCTTGTGTCCACCTGCGTCACGCAGCGAAAGTGCGGAGATGCGCAGGCGCATACCGCCCTTGTTTCGGGCCGAAACGATCAGCCGCCCGGCCTGCCTCGAGACAGTCCAGTCGACGGCCGGCGGCGTTTTTTGTGGAGAGCTGAAAAAGACCGGAATAGAATGGCGAATCAGCAGTCTCACGGTGCCGGTCCTTGTGCGGTTGGCATCAGGAAGTTCGTCCACCAGAAGACGATAGGCTTCCTCGGCCGCTATGGGCCGCTTCGTCACGCGCACGATGCGTACGACATAGTCGGCGCCAGGCACGAGCGTGACGGCGGGAGGCGAGGCAACGACATCCTCCGTCGGCGTCAGGGATTCGTTGCCATTCACTTGCGTCCAGCGAAAAACACGAATCTGCACATTGGTCGGCGTCGGTCCTTCGTTGCGAAGCGTGATGGTCGACGATGCACCGGGAGCCACGACGTCGACGAGGGCGGGTTGCACCTGGAGGGACTCCGCCCATACCGGCGCACCGCTGAAAAGCAGTGCTCCCGCCAAAATCCAAGCCAGCTTTGTCCAGCTCATTTCCCGCTCCCCCAAATGCCGACCGCCAAGTGACAGCCTAATCCTAATAGGTCACCGTGACCGTTACCGTGTCCGTATAGGCTGCTGGCGCAGGCGTGGACTGCGTCGGCACGCGTCCATATACGGTAAAGCTCTGGGCAGAACCGGTGCCCGTCGCCGAAACCGTGTTGGTTCCGATTGTGCTGCCCCAAACGGTCGTTCTGCCGCTGTCGCTGTAGAGTGAATAGGTGATCGTCGAGGCGCCATTGGTCATCTTGCGCGCCGCAACCGTCGCGCCCGAACCAGTGCCGGCGTCCAGACCAATGTTGTACGGGGTGGTGTTCGTGCACTGAACCTGGACCGTCGACGTCTGGTCGACATTGGCCGCAATGACGCCCGATGAACCGAAGTTCAGCGTCGAAGCGCTGCTGATCGTGCAGGATGCGGTGATGGTCATCTGCACGGTCATGTTTGTTGTCGTCGTCGTAGCGCTTGCCTCACCGCTGAAAAGCGCTGAGATGGCCAGGCACGCTGCTGTTTTGCGCCACATTCGAAGAGGGTCCTTTTCCAGTGTTTCAGTGAGAAGGCGAGGCGGGGTTGGACGCTGCGAAGCCGTGAACGAGCCGAACTGGAATATGTTCGAGCATGGTTAATAAGTAATTGATTATTTAGAACAAGCTAAAGAAAGATAGAGGAGCCGCTGATGGGCAGCAGAGGCAGAGCGGACCTTGCGTATCGACGGCATTCACGCAACGCCGGGTTCGGATGGCAAACCGGAATCAAAAACCCCTCGTTTTCGACCGCAGCCAAAATCGAGGGGTTGGAACCAGTCAGGCGGCGCCTTTCGGCGCCGCCTTGCGTTGGGAGGCTATTGGTCTAGTTGGCGGTCTTGGCCTCGATCTGCTTGGCTTTGGCCGAAGACGCCGTAATGGCGATCTTGCGCGGCTTCAGTTCCTCAGGGATGTTGCGCTTGAGATCGACGAAGAGCAGGCCGTTCTTCAGCGAAGCACCGACGACTTCGACGTGGTCGGCAAGCTGGAAGCGACGTTCAAAAGCCCTCGAGGCAATGCCGCGATAGAGCAGTTCGGACCCTTCGCCGGTACCCTCGTCCTTGCGCTCACCTTTCACGGTCAGCACGTTGCGATGGGCTTCGATCGAGATCTCCTCGTCCGAGAAGCCGGCAACCGCCATCGAGATGCGGTAGGAATCCTCGCCGGTGCGCTCGATGTTGTAGGGCGGATAGGTCTGCGCGCCATCCGGCTGCGCAAGCGAATCCAGCATCGTGAAGAGACGGTCGAAGCCGACGGTCGAGCGATAAAGCGGGGAAAAATCAACGTGACGCATGAGGTGTTCTCCTGTTGAGCAACATGGTTTGCGTATGGCCGGTGCGAAACCCTTGAGCGGCGTTTCGGCTGGACCAGCGGCCCCGACATTGGCGACCGCATGAGACATTTGGGGAGCGCTCGAAAGCATTTCAAGATTTCACCTTGCGGTAAAAGGCGTGGGGCCGGTCCCTTGATGAACGGCAGATGAACCGGTGCTTCGGCGCGCGTTCAGACAGCCGGCGCTAGAGTGCATTCCAGGATCAAGGATTGGCGGCGCCGATTGCACAACAAGCGCCGCAACGAGGCCGAACCGGGTGTAACGTCCCTTCCTCCCGGATCGACAGAGGCCGGAAGCACGCTTTCAAGCGGCTTCCGGCCTTCCCCGTTGCAGCCTCCCGTCACCGGGAATTCCTTGGCTTTTGGCGCATGGGCGTCTATCACCTTAGCGGAGCCGGCCAGCGCAGGCGGGCATGCGAGACGCCGAGCACGAAGCGCCGAATGACGGATCTTTTCACCGAGAACTCCCTTTTTCACGAAATTGAGGGCAATCCGCGGCCGGAAAACGCCACCGGCGGCTTCTTCACGACGCGTGACCGCAAGAATATCCGCTACGGCCTGTTCGGCGCGGTCGCTCGCCCGATGAAGGGCACCGTGGTGCTCCTGTCGGGCCGCAACGAGTGCATCGAGAAATATTTCGAAACCATCCGCAACCTTGCCGATCGCGGCTTCGGCGTCGCCACCCTCGACTGGCGCGGCCAGGGCGATTCCGACCGGCTGATCCGCGATCGCCAGCGCGGCTATGTCAGGAGCTTCCGCGACTATACGGCAGACCTCGAACAATTTTTCGAGGAGATCGTGCTGCCCGATTGCCGCGGCCCGTACTACATCCTCGCCCACTCTGCCGGCGCCACGATCACGCTGCTTGCCGCGCCGTCCATGGTGAACCGCGTGCGGCGCATGGTGCTGATCGCGCCCTTCCTGACACTGCCCGATCTGCCGGTCTCGATATCGACGGTTCGCCGCGTCTGCTCGTTGTTCTGCGCTCTCGGCCTCGGCCGGCTCTATGCCGCCTGGGGTCCGCGGCCGAAGGTGACGGCCCCCTTCGAGACCAACAAGCTGACGTCTGACCCGGTACGCTATCGGCGCAACACGCGGCTCTACGAAGAACATCCGCAACTAGCGCTTGGCGGTCCGACGATCCGCTGGCTGCGGGAAGCCGCGAAAGCCTCCGAAGCCGTCAGCGATCCCGAGTTCATGGCAAGAATTCAGGTTCCCATGCTGATCATCGCCGCCGGCGCCGATCAGGTCGTCTCGACCAAGGCCGTGGAAGCCTACGCCAGGCGTCTGCGGCTGGGCTCGCTGCTGATGATCGACGGCGCACGTCATGAAATCCTGCAGGAAGCCGACATCTACCGCGAGCAGTTGCTCGCCGCCTTCGACGCCTTCATTCCCGGCAGCGACGACCCGACTGCCTGATAGGCGCCGGTCGCCGGTTCATGGCCGGCGGGCAAACTCCATGATCCAGTTGGTCTCCCAGGTCGCGCCGCCATCCTGCGAAAAGGCCTGCTCCCAGCGCGCCGTGTTTTGCGCGATCTCCGACCAGAGGAAACGAACCTGGATCGGCCGGCCGTCGAAGACGTCCTCACACAGGAACGTGCCGGCGCCGTCGACGAACGCGCCGCGCACCGGCACGTCGATGGTCAGGGGGGTGCGGCCATCGATCCACCAGATCGACCATTGCCGTGTCGCCGGATCGAAGGTCCGCACCGTGGCGGCACGATAGGCGCCATCCGGCAGCTCGATCACATTGTCGTCGACGTTGCCGAGGCCGCCGAGCAGCGGACGCACCCCGCATGTACCGCCGAATACGTCCCAGTTGGTGTCGCCCGCCAGGCGTCTTTGCAGCCTTCGATGGCTGACATCCCAATTGCCGAAGAAGAAGTTGAAATCGCTGCGGCCGTCCGCCGGAATGTCATGGGCGCGGCTGGTTGTTGAGTGCGTCGGCATGTCTGGTTCTCCCTCTGGCAATGACCCTTCCATAGCCGGTGCCTACTGACACCCTGTTGTCAGTTGCGTGAGCCAACCAGCGCCCGCGGCACGCAAAGTGCTAAAGATTCTGACAGCCCGCATCGCTGCGGAATGCTCATCTGCCCGCGTCGAACTGAACGCCATGGAGATGAGATCATGACCGAGAACACCTGCGCCGCCTGCGATTGCCAGCTGGACGCCAACCCGATCCGCGTCAAGGTCGGCGGCAAGACCGTCGAAGTCTGCTGCGAGGAATGCGCGCAAGCGCTGAACGAAGCCGGCGCCTCCGCAGCCGGCACTAGGGAGGACTGAGCGATGCGCCCCGACCATACAGCAGCGGCGCAATGCCTGGCCGGCCCTGTCCCGGCACGGGCGCCGACAATCCGCACCGCGACCATGCGGCAGTCCCTGGGTGCACACTTCATTGTGGCCGCTGGCTGGATCAGCCGCCAGATGGAAAGGCGCCGAAGCCGCCGCGCTCTGCTCGAAATGACCGACGACCAGCTCAAGGACATCGGCCTGTCGCGAAGCGAAGCCTACTCTGAATCCATCCGCCGGTTGTGGGATTGAGGAACGGCCTGTCGGGAAGTCTCCTGACAGGAATGGGCGACCGATTGCGTAGAATGCCCTGCAATGCCGGAACAATGTTCCGGCGCAAAGGGAAGATCGCAACGGCCATGTCGCAATTCACGGTGCAGCCGCTTCTCGACACCGGCACCGTCAGGGTGCGCGACGTTGTCTGCAGCGGCGAATGCCGGCACCGGAGCGAAGAAGAGTGCACGTCGGCCACGCACCTAGTGTTTCCCTACCGCGGCGTTTTCGTGCGCCATGTCGGCCGCCAGGATGCCGTTGCCGAGGCCAACCAGTTGCTGTTTTTCAACGAGGCGGAAGCCTATCAAATCAGCCATCCCGTCGAGGGCGGCGATTCCTGTCTCGATCTCGTCGTCGAGGAGGCTCAGCTGCTTGAACTTACGCCGAAGGAACAGTTGCGCACCGGCGGCGCCGCTCCGGCCTTTCGCCGTCAGCGCCGGCGCATCGACCCGCGGGCGCAGGCTTTGGTGGCTTTGCTGCGCCACAGCCTGAGCCGCAAAATCGCCGAAACGCTCGAGGCCGAAACCCTGGCGCTGACGCTGGTGCGGCGCTCTCTTGGCGAGCGGACCTCGCATGTCGCCGGCGCCAGTGCTGGGCGGCAGAAGCTGGTCGACCGCGCCAAGCTTGTGCTGTCTTCGGATCTGTCACGACGCTGGACGCTGGCCGAAATCGCCACCGAGGTTGGCGTCTCGCCGGTCTATCTCACGCAGGTGTTCCAGCAGGTCGAGGCCATGCCGCTCTATCGCTACCATCTGCGGCTGCGGCTGGCGCGCGCGCTCGACCTGCTGGGCAGCTACGACAATCTGATCACGCTTGGCATGGACCTGGGCTTCTCCAGCCACAGCCATTTCAGTTCCGCCTTCAGACAGGTTTACGGCCGCACGCCAGCGGAATTCCAGCGTTCGATAAGGTCGCGCTGACGCATTTCTGGAAAGTGAGCGGATTTCGTCCGAATTGGTCAGACAAAGCGCTGAGATATCAGCCGCGCAAGGCAGCCATGGCGGCTGCGTGAAGCTCCGGCGTTGCTGCGGCGAGCACGTCGCCGCCCTTCTCCGCCGGCCCGCCATCGAATGTGGTGACGACACCACCGGCCTTCTCGATGATCGGGATCAGCGCCACGATGTCATAGGGCTTCAACCCGGGATCGGCGACGATGTCGACGCTTCCTGAGGCGATCATGGCGAAGGCATAACAATCGGCGCCGTAACGGGCGAGCTGGACCTGCTTCTCCAACTGGTCGTAACGCTCGCGCGCCGCGCCCTTGTACAGCGCCGGCGTGGTGGTGAACAGCGTCGCTTCAGCGAGATTGGTCATCTTGCGCGTCGAAAGCTTGCGTGGCCCGCCCGGCCCTTCATAGTGGGAACCCGAGGCGTTGGCGTAGAACAGCTCACCGGTGAAGGGCTGCGCCATCATGCCGGCAACAGCGTCGCCATCGACCGTCAGCCCGACCAGAGTTCCCCACACCGGCAGTCCGGAGATGAAGGCGCGCGTGCCGTCGATCGGGTCGATCACCCAGACATGCCGGCTCGAAATGTTCTCGCTGCCGTGCTCCTCGCCCAGAATGCCATGGTCGGGATACTCGGCCGATATCAGCGCACGGATGGCGCGCTCGGCCTCGCGATCGGCCTCGGTGACCGGGTCGAAACTGCCCTTCTCCTTGTTGGCAACCGCGCCCTGGCTGCGAAAGCGCGGCAAGGTCTCCGCCGCCGCCGCCTGCGCGATGCGACGCATGAAATCGATGCTGACGTCCAACTGATTCTCCTGCATTGCAGCATGCCCGAGCCGGGCTTTGCCGCCACTTCCGTCCCAAAACAAGGGTGTTTATCGATTTATCCGCTGCGTTAGATGTTGCCAAAATGACACGACAGCATCATCGAAACGCAATTTCCACATCAGAGTGAATTAAAAAAGCCTGAAGGTCGCTTGACATTTGTGCAGCGCACAATACCCTCGACCTCGGACAGGTTCTCCTGTCCATGCCCTCCTTGGGCGTTTCCTCCCTAGACTTCGACCGTATCGTGCAAACGATGCGGTCTTTTTTTACGCAGCGATTTCCAACTCACTCCGCCGCCAGCGGCAGATCGATGAAATGGTGGTCGGGCATCGACATCAGGTCGGCTGAAAATCGCGTCAGATCGTCGGCCAGCGCGTCGAAGCCGGCGGCCTTCTCGAATGTCCGCTCGTTCATGTAGAGCCCGCGATTGACCTCGATCTGCAGCGCATGCAGATGGCGCGCCGGGCGACCATAGTGTTCGGTGATGAAGCCGCCGGCATAGGGTTTGTTGTGGGCAACCGTATAGCCCATGGCGGTGAGCAGGCCGATCGCGGTGTCGGTCAGGGCGGCGGTGGCCGAGATGCCGAAACGGTCGCCGATGATGAAGTCGGGCCGCAGGCCGCTGTCGCCGACACGAATGCTCGCCGGCATCGAATGACAGTCGATCAGCACGGCAAAGCCGAAACGCGCATGGGTTCTGGTCAAAAGCCGTTTCAGCGTCTCGTGATAGGGTTTGTAGACGGCCTCGATGCGGGCGACCGCTTCGGCCAGCGGCAGGCGGCCGGAATAGATGTCGAGCCCCTCGCCGACCAGCTTCGGCACCGTGCCAAGCCCGCCCGCCACCCGCGCCGAGCGGATGTTGCAGAAGGACGGCACCGGCTCGGCGAACATACGCGGATCGAGTTCCCACGGCTCGCGGTTGACGTCGAGATAGGCCCTCGGGAAATTCGCCGCCAGCAGCGGCGCGCCGAGCGCGACGGCGCCGCCGAACAGCTCATCGACGTAACAGTCTTCCGACCGGCGGATGGCGTTGCGGTCCAGCCTTGCCATGGCAAGGAAGCGTTCGGGATAGTAGCGGCCGCTATGCGGTGAGTTGAAGAGGAAGGGGACGCGTTGCTCGGCGCCCGACCGGATTTCGAAGGGTGGAAAGACCGAAAAATCCTCGGCTGCCGTCTTCAATTTGAGCGAACCCGAAAACACCAGTGCATCATGATGTGAAAGTGCCACCTTGCTGGCCGCCTGTCCAGCATTTCAGCGGCCACGCCGCCGGGCAAATATGGATCATCGCCGTCGTCGTTCACTTGATGTTTACCCTCACCTCCTCATATACAGGATGGTTAACGGGCTTGCCCAACGGCAATCTCGGGCGGGTGATTCGGACGGGATATCATGGCACGCATTCTTCTGGCGGAAGACGACGACGATATGCGTCGGTTCCTCGTCAAGGCGCTGGAGCGCGCCGGTTACCAGGTCAGCGATTTCGACAATGGCGCCAGCGCCTATGAGCGGCTGCGCGAGGAGCCGTTCTCGCTGCTGTTGACCGACATCGTCATGCCGGAGATGGACGGCATCGAACTGGCGCGGCGCGCCACCGAGATCGATCCTGATTTGAAAGTCATGTTCATCACCGGTTTCGCCGCCGTTGCGCTGAATCCGGATTCCAAGGCGCCGAAAGACGCCAAGGTGCTATCGAAGCCGTTCCACCTGCGCGACCTCGTCAACGAGGTCGAGAAGATGCTGCAGGCGGCCTGAGCCGCTTCCAAGCCAATACATGTCGCCCAAAAGCGATCCCGGTTTTGGGAAAACGACATGAATGAAACAAAGACCTAAAGCGCGGTGCGCTTTAGGATCAGTGCCTGTTCGCCGCTGCGGCGAGACGACGCCTTCTTTCCTTTTTCCTGCTATTGACGCGCTGGATCAAAAATGGTGTATGCGCGGCTTCGGATGGGCGTGTAGCTCAGCGGGAGAGCACTGCATTGACATTGCAGGGGTCACAGGTTCAATCCCTGTCACGCCCACCATCCAATCCAGACAATTAGACTTAGATCGACATCCTGGCCGGCTCGCCAGAGTTGGACGATTTCGTTCGCCCCAAGGGAAGCTGGATATTGGCGAGCTTTTCGAGCGCAACGCGCCCGTCCCGGCGTTGACCGGAACAGGCCACAGTCGATCAGATCATTGCGGCTCTGGATCGGGTGTATTTCCCGGCCTGTCCGGCGTGCGGCCCTTGCCTTCGCGACAAGGCTCGCCGATACCGCAGCATTTGCCGTTGTAGGTCACTCCAGGCTTCAGCTTGTCGCATTCCCTGGGAGCGGTTGTCTTGCAGCCGGCCAGCACCGAAACGGCGATGGCGGCCAAAAGGACGTTTCTTGAAACAGTAAACATGAGACGTTCTCCTGGATGGACCATGTTTGGACACACCGCTTGGTCGCGCCTCGGGAGAAATTGGTTCAAAAGAAAATTGCGATCACCCGTGAAAATCTTTGCGAGCTTGCCTTCGCCATAAGGCACATCGCCGATGCTGCGGCATTTGCCATGCTATGTGGTTTTCGGATTTGATTTATCGCATTGTCTTGTCGGCGTTACCTGGCAAACCTGCCGTCATCGATGCCGTGAAACCGTAAGCAGGACATTCGCAACGTTGCATGCGAGAGAATTTTCCATGATTGATCGCGTTGGACTATGCAGGGCTCGGTCACCTCACCATCAGAAATGGTCCAGCACCGAAATCGGAATGGTTGGCGAAATTGCGCGCGTCCCCAAGGCGGCGATCGGGACCTGGGCTCCCGACATGCTGCCATGACTTCACGGCCTGGAAAGGCAAAGCTGTCGCCCTGGCCGAAGATCTATCGCGAACTGAAACGCGTGCGCACCCAATTGCAATCACCGTGGTCGACATTGAGCAGCGCGCTCATTTCGGCAAAGCAGAACGTTGAATACCGACGCGGCCTCGGCAAGCGGATCGAGGCGGCCCGCGAAACTTACGCGGCGTCGGCGATCTCGCGGATTGCCGACACCTTCATGCTCATCCGGATCATCGGCAACGATCTGGAACCGCGACACCGCAAAGGCCAGTCATACGACAACGTGCTGTTCATCCTGGAAAACGAACCGGCCTTCGAGGGATGCGAAAAATTCTGGATCGTCAACCGGATAGTCGACACCGACGAGGAAGCCCGGATCATCGGCCTGCTCGAAAGCCGCCTCCAGAATTTTCACACAATCCCCTTCGAGCTCGATGCGTACCGGAAGATATCCTGGGACGTCGATCGGCTTGCTGCCGGCGACCTCAGATTCTCGGAGAAAGGCCGGGCGAGCGGAGCACAGTCCGGGCGTTACGAAACGTACATTCGCCGCAGCAAGAACCTCTATGTGATGAACAACAATGGAGCTCGCAACGCCGCGCTGGCGATTGCCCGCGGCAAGGCAAAATGGCTGATGCCC
Organism: Mesorhizobium sp. M7D.F.Ca.US.004.01.2.1; assembly: GCF_003997785.1. NCBI lineage: Bacteria > Pseudomonadati > Pseudomonadota > Alphaproteobacteria > Hyphomicrobiales > Phyllobacteriaceae > Mesorhizobium > Mesorhizobium sp. M7D.F.Ca.US.004.01.2.1. Next base: position 20,421 of record NZ_RZRQ01000040.1, read on the forward strand.
TGGGACGGGAACTGCTACCTGGCAGGGTCTGCGTTCCAGCGGATACGGTCCGCGATCGAGAAAAACCCGCACCTTCCATACGCTGTGGTGCCCATGGCGCGCATTGTCGACAACGCGCTTCTGCTGGACCAGGGTTTCCAGCCGCCGGCCGAGGAAGAGCCGCAGATCATATTTCGAGCCGATACCACGCATCTGTTCGACGAAAACTATGGCTACGGAAGGCGCCCGAAAATCGAGATGCTGTGGAGGTTGGGGGTTCCCGGCTCCTGGGATCGCTACCGCGACGACGCCTGGGATTTTCCACGCCCGGCCCGGGCAGCGGATGCCGGGCTGTTCCAGAAAGCGGGCTGGGTGGCGCGTCTGGATTCAGGGCGCTCGCATCTGGAGATCGGCAAGACCGGCTTCGTCGCGCGCCTGGTCAGCCGCGACCAGGCGATCGTCGACATGGTCGATCAATGCGACGCCAGAGCGATCGCCGCTCGGCTTGATGCTTCCCGCCTAACTTTTTATGACGAAGACGCCCTGGCCCATGCGGTGAAGGACACGACCATCCTGCGCCATCTCGAAGCCGCGGCCGGCCAGGCGCTTGCCCGCGGTCCGTTCAGCGTGCTCGACAAGGCTGGCCTGGCCCCCAGCGGAGACCCCCAGGACTATTTTCACCCAGCGCCCTATTGGTGGCCCGACCCCGACAGACCCGATGGCCTGCCTTATGTTCAGCGCGATGGCGAACGCGTGCCCGGCACGGCATTGTATGAAGCAGGAAGCGAAGCCCACGATCGTACGCGCTTGCAGCGCGTCTTCGACGACACAACCGTGCTTGCGCTGGCCGCAACCGTGCTTGGTGGACATCACTATGCCGTCCACGCCGCGAGGCTCATCCGCGCATGGTTTATCGATCCCAGGACAAGAATGAATCCGCATTTGCGCTATGCGCAGGTGCGGTCGGGCCACGACGACAATGAAGGGTCCGGCTACGGCATCATCGAACTGAAGGATTTCTATTTCTTCCTGGATGCCGTGCGCCTGATCGAGCGAACAGGAGTGCTGGGCGATGAGGATCGCAGGGCGTTCAGAGCCTGGCTCGGTTCCTACTGCGAATGGCTGGACATCGCGCCGGCAGCCGCAACCGCCTTCTACAGCAGCAGCAATCAAGGGACGTTCTACGATTTGCAGCGGGCATCGATCGCCACATTTCTTGGCGACAGCGCCATGCTGGCCAAGATCGGCCTTTATGCTCGGGAGAGACTCGCGGCCCAGGTCGCGGCCGACGGTTCATTGCCCAGGGAACTGTCCCGAACGCGCCCCAGGCACTACGCCATGTTTACCCTGCAAGGCTGGACGTCGCTGGCCCGTGTCCTGTCTTCTGTCGGCGACAATCTCTGGCAGCACAAGACAGCCGAGGGACTGGGACTGGTTCAGGCACTGCACTGGCTTGTTGCCCACGAGAACAAGCCACACACCATGTCGGCCGAAACTGTCGATCCGGATCGGCTTTGGCCGCTGCTTCTCGACCTGGCGAACCATGATCCTGTGGGGATGCCACCTGGCGACCTGGGAAGGTCGACCAAGCCCATTTTTCATCCAGATGAGGCGATCGCGCCTTTTTGGCTGTGGCGACGGCGTTAGAAGCCAGGACGTCATATCCGCGAGGGAATCCTCCCGGCTCAAACGCCCGCCACGGCGCAAAGACTCTTCATTCTGGCAACCGCCAGCTCCGGATCGGCCAGCAATCCTGCCTGGTCAGCAAGGCGGAAAACATCGGTATAATGAACAATGCCGCGCGCCGACTGCATGCCGCCGACCATCGCAAAATGGTCCTGATGGCCATTCAACCAGGCCATGAAGACGATGCCGGCCTTGTAGTACTCGGTCGGCGCCTCGAAGATTTTTCGCGATAGCGGCACGGTCGGCGCCATCAATGCGTCATAGCCGGCTCGTTCCCTCTCCGCCAGCTTCGCCAGTGCTGCGTTGGCGACTGGCGCGATGGCGTCGAAAATGCCGAGCAGCGCATGCGAATGTCTTTTCTCGTCGCCGGCGATCAGTTCGGGATAGTTGAAGTCGTCGCCGGTGAACATGACGACGCCGTCCGGCAGGCGGTTCCTGAGCGCAACCTCCTTGCCGGCATCGAGCAGCGAGATTTTTATCCCCTCAACCTTGCCGGCGTGGCGTTCGATAATGGCAACCACTGTGTCGAGCGCGGTCTCGAAATCGCTGCTGCCCCAATAGCCCCTGAGCGCCGGATCGAACATGTCGCCCAGCCAATGCAGGATGACCTTGCCGGAGGCCTGGGACAGGATGCGGTCGTAGACGCTGACATAGTCATCCGGGCCCTTGGCCACCGCTGCCAACGCCCGGCTGGCCATCATGATCGCCTTGCCACCGAGCCCTTCGATGAAGGCAAACTGCTCTTCATAGGCCTTGATGACGTCGTCGATTGTTTTGGCGGCGCTCGGCGCCAGATGGTCGGTCCCGGCGCCCGAAGCGAGATCGGCGCCGGCAACGGTGCGCGCCTCGGCGATCGAGCGGCGGATCAGTTGCTGTGCATTTGCCCAGTCGAAACCCATGCCGCGCTGCGACGTGTCCATCGCCTCGGCGATGCGGAAGCCGAGCCGCCACAGATGGCGCCGAAACGCCATCGTCCTGTCCCAGTCGACCACCGGCCTGGACCACGGATCGGTCATCGCAAGCGGATCGGCAACGACGTGTGCTGCGGCATAGGCGATGCGCGAAAACCGCGCCCCGATCACCGGCTGCACGGGTTTGCCGACCAGCGTGTAGCGTTCGCTGCCGCCACCCTCACCAGGCAAGGAAATGTCCATCGATCTCTCCCTTTGCCGCGCCTATAAATGGAACGTTCCAATAAATCAAGAACCTTTAAGATTCAGAGCTCATTCACAGGCAAATGCTGCATCGCAACAGGGAAAGCCTTGCAGGCTATGTCATTTTAGTACGTACCATCGATCTTCCAGGCTGAGAGAAAATCCTGATTGACTCAGGATCGAACCGATGATTAGAACGTTCCAATAGATTTTGATCATGAAGCTGGGAGGATGCATCTGGATGGCCAGCCGAGCCAAGGCGACGATATTCGACATCGCCCGTCAAGCAGGCGTGTCCAAATCGACGGTATCGCTTGTGCTCCAGGGCAGCGGGCTGATCCGGCCTGAGACGACAAGCAAGGTTCGCAAGGCGATCGAGGATGTCGGGTACGTCTACAATCGCGGCGCCGCCAATCTGCGCAAGGCTCATTCGAACGTCATCGGCATGGTCATCAACGATCTCACCAATCCTTTTTTCGCGGAACTGGCGGTCGGCATGGAACGCGTCTTCCAGTCGGCCGGCATCGTGCCGTTCATCGCCAACACGGCGGAAAATCCGGTGCGCCAGGAAGAAGTGCTGAAATCGCTGATGGAGCAAGGCGTCGCCGGCCTCATCGTGTCACCGGCACGCGGCACGACGCCGGGCGCCTTCCGGCGGATCGAGACGGCGGGCGTGCCGGTCGTCTTCGCCATGCGCCGGCTGCCGGAAAGCCGCATCCCGGTGATCGCGCCCGACAATCATCGCGGCGCCTATCTTGCCGCCGCCCATCTCATCGGCAAGGGGCATCGCCGGCTGGCCTTCTTCGGCGGCTCGTCCGACCTCGTGGTCTATCACGAACGGCTGGGTGGCTTTCGTGAGGCCTGCGAGACGCTTGGCATCGCCGCCCGCGACATACTGATCTTCGAGGGCGAGACCAGCCGCAAAGGTGGCATTGCGTGCCTGGAAACCGCTCTCGCAATGGCTGAACCGCCGACCGCGGCCCTGTGCTTCAACGACGCGGTTGCCTTTGGCGCCATGCTGGCGCTGCGCAAGCGCGGGCTTGAGCCGGGAGCTGATTTCGCCGTCGTCGGCTTCGACGATGTGGTCGAGGCCGAGCACTACATGCCGGCTCTGACCAGCGTCGCGGTGGACTCGGCGGGCCTTGGCGAACGCGCTGCGCATGTCATGCTGAAAATGATCCAGTCGCGCACCACGCGGGCCGAGGATCATATCGGCGCGGTCAATCTCGTGGTCAGGGAAAGCTGTGGCCCGGATCGCCGCACCCGAAACAGGCCTGCAGGTTCGGGGGGCGCGGCATGAGCGTCAGATGGGGGTTGATCGGCGCCAGCACGATCGCCAGACAGTTCATGATCAGCGCCATCCGCGCGCAAGGCAATGGCGAGATCGCCGCGGTGATGAGCTCCAGCCCGGAGCGCGCCACCGCCTATGCCGGGGAAAACAACATTCCGCTTGCCGTCTCGACGCTTGATGCCCTGCTCGGCGCCGACATCGACGCCGTCTACATCTCAACCACCAACGAATTGCACCTCGAGCAGGCGCTCGCTGCCATCAAGGCTGGAAAGCACGTGCTGTGCGAAAAGCCGCTGGCGCTGACCAGTGCCGATGCCCGAAAGATGGTAACCGCCGCCAAGGCTGCCGGCATCGTGCTCGGCACCAATCATCATCTGCGCAACGCCGGCGCGCACCGCGCCATGCGGGACGCCACCGCCGCCGGCCGCATCGGCAAGCCGATCGCCGCGCGCGTCTTCCATTCCGTCTATCTGCCTGAAAATCTGCAGGGCTGGCGCATCACTAGGCCCGAGGCGGGCGGCGGCGTGGTGCTCGACATCACCGTGCATGACGCCGACACGCTGCGCTTCGTGCTCGGCGACGACCCGGTAGAGGTGTCCTGCTTCACGCAGTCGGCCGGCATGGCCGGCAGCGGCCTGGAGGATGGCGCCGTGTGCATCTGGCGCTTCAAATCGGGCGTCATCGCCCAGTCGCATGAGGGCTTCACCACCAAATTCGCCGGCACCGGCTTCGAGGTGCACGGTTCGGAAGGCTCGCTGATCGCCAGCAATGTGATGACCCAGAAGCCCGACGGTTTGGTGCTGTTGCGCACTGCCAAGGGCGAGGAACAACTGAGCTTCGACCGCGATGATCTCTACACAAGATCTGTGCACCAGTTCCATGCCGCGATCAGCGGCCAGGGCCACCCTGCCGCCACCGGAGAGGACGGCATCTGGTCGCTGGCATCAGCCGAGGCGGCACTTCAATCGGCCAGTTCCGGCAAGGCCGTCAAGATCGACCCGAAACTCGGGAGCATGAATTGAGCAAGATCGTTTCGGCAGCGCAGGCAGCGGGCCTGATCAAGGACGGCATGGTCGTATCCGTGTCGTCGTCGAGCGGCCTCGGCTGCCCCGACGCCGTGCTGGCCGCGATCGGCGAACGCTTCGACGCCGAAGGCCATCCAAAGAACATCACCACGCTGCACCCGATCGCCGCCGGCGACATGTATGGCATTAGGGGTATCGACCATTTGGCCAAGCCCGGCCTGCTGAAGCGCACTTTGTGCGGCTCCTACCCGTCCGGCCCCTCCTCTTCCGAACCGCCGCAGATCTGGAAGATGATCGGCGACAATTCGGTCGCCGCCTACAACGTGCCGTCCGGCATCCTGTTCGACATGCACCGCGAGGCCGCCGCCAAGCGGCCGGGCGTGCTGACCAAGGTCGGCCTCGACACCTTCGCCGACCCGCGCCACCAGGGCTGCGCCATGAACGCCGCCGCCAGCGAACCGATCGTCTCGGTGCAGCAGTTCGACGGCGAGGAATGGCTCTATTTCCGTTCCATCGTCCCGCAGGTCTCGATCATCCGCGCCACGTCGGCTGACGAGCGCGGCAACCTCACCTATGAGCATGAGGGCGCCTATCTCGGCGGCCTCGAACAGGCGCTCGCCGCCCGCAACAATGGCGGTGTCGTCATCGCGCAGGTCAAGCGCGTCGTCGAGAACGGCACGCTGAAACCGCATGACGTGCGCGTGCCCGGCGTCCTGGTCGACCACATCGTCGTCGCGCCCGACCAATTGCAGACGACGCTGACATCCTACGACCCGGCGATCTCCGGAGAAATCTTCCGGCCGCTGTCGAGTTTCCGCAACGCCGAGATGAACGTCCAGAAGGTGATCGCGCGCCGCGTCGCCATGGAGTTGCGCGACGGCATGGCCGTCAACATCGGCTTCGGCATCTCGGCCAATGTGCCGCGCATCCTTCTCGAGGAAGGCCAGCACGGCAAGGTCACCTGGGTGATCGAACAGGGCGCGGTCGGCGGCGTGCCGCTGCTCGACTTCAAATTCGGCTGTTCGTCGAACGCCGACGCCTTCATGCCCTCGCCACACCAGTTCATCTACTTCCAGGCCGGCGGCTTCGATGCCTCGCTGTTGTCCTTCCTGCAGATCGACCGCCATGGCTCGGTCAACGTCTCGAAACTTTCGGCACGGCCGCATGTGACGGCCGGCGCCGGCGGCTTTGTCGACATCACCGCACGGGCGAAGAAGATCGTCTTCTCCGGCTTCTTCAACGCCGGGGCAAAACTCTCATTGGCCGATGGCGGCATCCGCATCGACCAGGAGGGCAAGGTCAAGAAGGTCGTCGCGGAGGTCGAGCACATCTCGTTTTCGGGCAAGCGGGCGGTCGCGCAGGGACAGGACATCACCTATGTCACCGAGCGCTGCGTGATGAAGCTGACGCCGGAAGGTCTGGTCGTCACCGAACTCGCCCCGGGCATCGATCTGCAGCGCGATGTGCTAGCGCAGTCGGAAATTCCGTTGGGCGTTGCCAAGGACCTCAAGACGACACCGGGAGCTCTCTACCTGGACCAGCCGATCGGCCTATCGCTGAATGGCGGCGCCTCGCTCGGAGGGGCGTATGGCTGAGTCTCTAGTCACCTTCGAACAGGATGGCGCCATCGGCATCGTCACGTTGCGCCGGCCAGAGAAATTCAACGCGCTCGACATCCCGATGCTGCGCGCGCTGGAGACAGCGCTCGACGCGGCCGAGGGCGCGGACGGCGTGCGCGTCGTGCTGCTGCGCGGCGAAGGCAAGGGCTTTTGCGCCGGCGGTGATGTCGAGGCGTGGGCGCAGATGAGTGCCGCCGATTTCCAGGTGCAATGGGTGCGCTACGGCCACCGCGTCTTCGACCGGCTGGCGCGGTTGCGGCAGCCGACCATCGCCGTTTTGTCCGGCCATGCGCTGGGCGGCGGCCTGGAACTGGCTGTGGCTTGTGATTTCCGCGTGGCGGAGACACAGGTGAAATTGGGCTTCCCCGAAACCTCGATCGGTGTCGTGCCGGGCTGGTCCGGAACGCAGCGCGCCGTGCGCCGTTTCGGCGCGCAGACGGTGCGGCGCATGGCGTTGGGC
>NZ_RZRQ01000410.1:0-4695 GCF_003997785.1 Mesorhizobium sp. M7D.F.Ca.US.004.01.2.1
GAGCTGATGACGCGGTCGACCGCGCCGCAGGCGCGGTCGACCGCGTCATCAGCTCGGTGCATGTGGCTTCGGCCAGCGAGATGACGCTGGTGCGGGCGCTGAGGGATGCAGGCGTCTCCCGCTACGTGCCTTCCGCCGGCTTCGGCCTCGACTTTGCCGCCGCCGCACCGGGCTCGGTTCCGCCGCTCGACCTTAAGCGAGCCGTGTTCGACGCAATCAAGCAAGCGGATCTGCCCTATACGGTGATCTATACCAACGGCTTCTTTTCGACCTGGGTGGCGACGCTGGGCGATCTGATGCGCTTCGGCCCGTCGCCTTTGCCTCCCGAAGAGGTGACGCTTTATGGCGACGGCAATGTGCCGGCGACGTTCGTCAGCGAGAAGGACATCGCCGCGGTCACCTTGCGCGCGCTGAACGACCCCAGTGCCGTCCGCAGCGAAATCCGGATCGCCCGGAACCGGACAACCCAGAGCGAAATGATCGACCTGTGGCGCCGGGTGAGCGGCCGCTCGCCGCGCATCGTGCAGCAGAATGCGGCGGAGCTTGAGGCGATGATCGCGTCAGCCCCCTGGCTCGGACTGCTGCGGGCGTTCTGGATTCGCGGCGAAACCGCGCTTGAGACGGCTACACCGGAAGCCGGGGCGCTGTATCCGGAGCTGACGTTCGAGACCATCGAGAGCGCTTATGTGGCGATAGCGGACGCCGAGGGTCAACAGCGGCGGGGCTGAGGAGGCATGGTGCCGACGCCGCCGGAGGGCCTACTTGCCGGCCATGTGATCGGCAAGCGTCTGGGCCTGGGCGAGAAGTGCCGGGAAGACAGGCTCGCTCGGCAGGTGCTGGCCCATGCAGGCGCGATAGTCGGCGTCACCTTTTTCCCAGGCGACGTTGGCGGCATCATACGCCGTTTCGTCCTTGAGGTCCGAGGCTTGGTAGGCCTCCTGGAATTTCTGGGCGGCGGCGTCCGCCGAGGTCCACACGGCGTCGCAGGCCGTGATCTTCGGAACAGGCGGTGTCGCGGGTGCCGAGGCGATCATGACGCTGTTGCCCTTGACGATGGTGACAATGACCTGCTGGTCGGGGTTCGGCCCTATGTCCTGCGCCCAGCCGCCGAGCCGTGCAAAGGTGATGTCTGCGCCTTCTGGCTTCTTCAGGGACAAGTCGAGCGTCCCGGTGAACGCGGCGTCGCTGTTGATCGCCTGGGTGTAGAAAGCATCGAGCTTCAGTGCCGCATCGATGTCGGCGGGCAGTCTGAAGTTTTCGTCGAGTTCGGCTGCCCTGGACTGGAGCCAGCGCTCGAGCAGCCCCCGCGTCGTTGCCACGAGGCTCGGGCCGTCGTCGCTTTTGGCGTATCGCAAACCGTCGAGCATGCCGAACCCGATATCGGCATCGCTCAGGCTTCCGAGATTGATCGTGCCGTTTGCCGGGAAATCGGCAACCGCCAAGGGGCCGAGAATGGTGGACAGACGCCCTTCGAGATCGGTCAACGCCTTCGCCCCGGCGGCATCGAGCGTTTCCACGGGGTCGTTCGCACTTGCCATTGCCGCGATGGCGGAAATCGCCTTGTCGCGTGCGGCGATATAATCGTCCTCCGGCGAGGCCGCGAAAACCGTGCCGGTCACGAGCGCGAAGATGATGGTCCAGACCAGCCGCATGACATACCCCCTGTGGCGATCCACAAGCTGGGAGCCATCGGGCAGCTTTGCGGCAATTGCGCGGCAGCAACCGCAAGGGATGCAATCGGCCCATTAACCATCGATTAACTATCCGGTCGCCTTTGAATCAAATTTGGCGGATAGTGTTTTTGGGCCGAACGAGGCTGCTCGAGGGATCTGGAAGGACAGCAATTGTCAGCGAGGCCGCTTTCGGTCGCGCGGGGCAGTCTGAACTCAAAAAGAGAAGCGACTGACCACAGTCGCCTTGCGGGGAGGCGCCAGCATCATGTTTGATGAGGAGCGCCAGAATGAAGATCGAAGACGCAGTTACGGCAGTGACAGCCGAGGCCAACGCGCTGCTATCTTGCCTCGGCCAGCCCGTCGTCGCCTACCACGTCACGGCAATCATGCGAGAGGCAGACCTGGAACACGCCAGGCAGATGCAGCTTGCCTTGATGCGACGAAGCATCGAGGCGCTCGTCGATGACGGCCTCGAGAGTGTGGCCGCAGAGCGTTTTGCCTCGCAGTTCCATGGTCGCGTTGGTTTGACCTGGAGGCTGCTCCACGCTGCGGATGGCGTGGCGCATTGAAGGATGGCTTGCGGAGCAACCAGGTCATAGGGATACGGCTTCAGTCACGCCTTCTGCCTGGCCAACCGCTCCAGCGCATCCACAATCAGGTCACAAAACTTCGTATGGTCGAGCTTCATCGCCACGGTGTGGCGGAAGTCGGTCTGCTCGCTCGCCGTGCCGCCGAAATGGTGCATGCCGCCCATCTTCTCGAAATTGCAGACCGTCATGCCCTTGGTCCAACGGCCGGCAAGCTCGACGCGGATATCGGCCTTCTCGGTGGTGAAGACGGTCGGGTCGATCATGGCCGCGACGCAGCATGCGTCATGGACGGCGGGATATTCGATCTGCAGCAGGCCGCCATGCGTGGTCGCGATGAACTCCCAGATATCGAGAATGAACTTGGCCATCGGGCCGCCGACGGTGCGCACCCGGTCCTGAAGCTCTTTGGTGGCGAGCGCCTGATGGGTGAGGTCGAGACCCACCATGGTGACGTCCCAGTTGGCGCGGAATACCACGTCTGCGGCTTCCGGATCGCCGTAGACATTGAACTCCGCCGCGGGCGTGATGTTGCCCCTGGTATAGCTCCCGCCCATGGCGACGACCCGCTTCACCCGCTCGACGATGCGAGGATCCTTGCGCACGGCAAGCGCGATGTTGGTGTAGGGACCGACCGGCACCAGCGTGACCGTCTTCGGCTCATGCGCCATGACGGTGTCGATGATGAAGTCGACGGCATGCCGCTTGTCGAGCTCGAACGAGGCGGGCGGCAGTACGGGGCCGTCGAGCCCGGTATCGCCATGGATCTCGACGGCCAGCACCTGATCGATGATGAGCGGGCCGGGAGAGCCCTTCGCCACCGGCACCTTGATGCCATAGGCGGTGCATACCGAAAGCGCATTGCGCGTGGTGTTCTCGACATTGTGGTTGCCCGAAACCGTCGTGATGCCGAGAAGATCGATCTTTGGGTTGCCTGCCGCCAGCAGGATGGCGATGGCGTCATCATGTCCGGGGTCGCAGTCCAGGATGATCTTTTCCATGGTGGGCACCTCCCTTGCCGGCCGAATCTGCTGGAACAAGAGACTGCCGTGCCCGCGCCGTCAAGGTTCGGGTGCTCGACCGATCCAGAGCCACTCGGGCCCCCTGCGTAGCCCCGCTTACCCCTTCCGCTTCTCCACCTCGGCCTTCCTCAGCAGGAACCGCTGGATCTTGCCACTCGGCGTCTTCGGTAACTCGCTGACGAACTCGACCTCGCGCGGATAGGCGTGGGCCGAGAGGCGCTTGCGGACGTGCTGCGCCAGTTCCTCGGCCAGCGCTTCGCTGCCTTGAAAGGCAGGCGCCAGGATGACGAAGGCCTTGACGATTTCGGTGCGCTGCGGATCGGGCACGCCGACGACCGCTGCCTCGTTGACCGCCGGATGTTCGATCAGCGCGCTTTCGACGTCGAACGGGCCGATGCGGTAGCCGGCGGAGGTGATGACGTCGTCGGCGCGGCCTATGAAGCTGATCGAACCATCGGGCTCGAACTCGACCGTGTCGCCGGTGCGGTAGAAGCCGCCGGCTATGGCCGGGGTTTCGGCCTGGTGATAGCCGCCGAACCAGCGCAGCGGCGAGTTGGCGATGTCGACGGCGAGGATGCCGGGCTGGTTGGGGCCAAGCTCCTGGCCCGCTTCGTCGAGCACGACGATGCGGTAGCCCGGCATGGCAAAGCCGGCCGAGCCGTGGCGCACGGGGTGCGACAGGCCGTGATGGTTGTTGACCATCATGCCGTTCTCGGTCTGGCCGTAATGGTCATGGATCGGGGCGGTGAGATGGGCGTCGAACCAGCGGATCACTTCCGGGTTGAGCGGCTCGCCGGCGCTGCTCACCACGCGCAGCCGGCCCTTGACGCGGGCAGCTGCCTCGGGTCCTTCGGCCAGCAGCAGACGGAAGGCGGTGGGCGAACCGGCAAGGCTGGTGACGCCGAGGCGCTCGATGATGTCGTAGGTGCTCTTGGCGGTGAAGGCGCCCTCATTGAAGGTCGTGGCGATGCCGAGCAGCAGGGGACCCGTGATGGCGTAGTAGAGGCCGTAGGCCCAGCCGGGATCGGCGATGTTCCAAAAGACGTCGTCGGGCCTCAGGCCGATGGCATCGCGCATATAGGCGCCAAAAGCCATCAGCGCACTGAGCGGCACCGGCACGCCCTTGGGGAACCCTGTCGTGCCCGAGGTCGACATCATCATGAACAAATCGTCGCCCCTGCGCATCACCGGCTGGCACTCGGGTGAGGCGGCGGCGAACGCAGCGCGGAAGTCGATGTCTTCAGCCGGCAAGGCTTCGCCGGGGGCAAGGATGGTCGCGACCTCGGGGCAATCCTCCACCTCGTCGAGCTTGCCGCGATTGGCTGTGTTGGTGACGACGAGCTTGGCGCTACTGGTCTTCAGCCGGTGGTCGATGGCCTTCGGTCCGAAGGCGGTGAAGAGCGGCTGGTAGAC
>NZ_RZRQ01000411.1:0-4619 GCF_003997785.1 Mesorhizobium sp. M7D.F.Ca.US.004.01.2.1
GCCCTGGAACATGCGGTTGCCGACCTGACGCTTCGGATACTGGATCAGCAAGCGGCGCTGGGCGCGCTCGAAGAACACGATCAAGGCGATGACGACGATGGCGAGCACGATGATCGCCAGGATCAGGCCGGTCGACAAGGCGCCCGTGCGGCCAAGCTCCAGCGTGCCGGAAATGGCGCGCGGCAAACCGGCGACGATGCCGGAGAAGATGATCAGCGAAATGCCGTTGCCGATGCCGCGTGCGGTGATCTGTTCGCCCAGCCACATCAGGAACATGGTGCCGCCGACCAGCGTGACGACGGTCGAGAGGCGGAAGAACATGCCTGGATCGTTGACGATGCCGTGACCGCCTTCCAGGCCCACCGAAATACCATAGGCCTGAACCAGCGCCAAAAGCACGGTGCCGTAGCGTGTGTACTGGTTGATGACCTTGCGGCCCTGTTCGCCTTCCTTCTTCAGCGCTTCCAGCGACGGGATGACCGAGGTCATCAGCTGCATGATGATGGAGGCGGAGATGTAAGGCATGATGCCGAGCGCAAAGATCGCCATGCGCTGCACGGCGCCGCCGGCGAACATGTTGAACATGCCAAGCACGCCCTTGCTCTGCGAGGAGAAGGCTTGGGCGAAGGCGTCGGGATTGATTCCGGGAAGCGGGATGTAAGTGCCGAGGCGGTAGACGAGCAGCGCGCCGATCGTGAACCAGATGCGTTTCTTCAGGTCCTCCGCTTTGGCGAAGGCCGAGAAATTCAGATTCGAGGCTAATTGTTCAGCAGCCGAAGCCATGCCTGATTCTCCGCTTGGTAACGCTTGATGGCCCTTGAGGTCAGGCGGTGCGTTTCACCGAAGCTCACGAGATAAGCTCCGGGCTCTAAACATGCAAGCGGCCGCGTTGACGCGGCCGCCTCGTTGAGCAGATCAAAGCGCAATCGTGAGCAAAAACGGATCCCACTCTTGCCGATCGCGCTTCAAATTGCCGTTACTCGGCAGCTGCCTTTTCCTGCGGCAGCTTGACCGAACCGCCGGCCTTTTCGATCTTCTCGATCGCGGCCTTGGAGGCGCCGGCAACGTCAAAGGCCAGCTTCGCCTTGATCTCGCCGTCCGAGAGGATGCGCACACCGTCCTTGACGCGGCGGATGACGCCGGCGGCAACCAGCGATTCAGCCGTCACGGTTGCCTTGGCGTCGAGCTTCTTGGCGTCGATGGCCACCTGGATGCGGGCCAGCGACACGACAGTGAAGCTCTTGGCGAAGATGTTGTTGAAGCCACGCTTCGGCAGGCGCCGGTAGAGCGGCATCTGGCCACCCTCGAAGCCGTTGATGGCGACGCCGGAGCGTGCCTTCTGGCCCTTGACGCCGCGGCCGCCGGTCTTGCCGGAGCCGGAGCCGATACCACGGCCGAGACGCTTCTTGGAGTGCGTCGCGCCGTCCTTGTCACGCAGATCGTTGAGTTTCATCTGAGTTCTCCTGCGCTCTGGCTCAGCCCTCGTCCACGACGCGGACGAGATGCTGGACGGCAGCGATCATGCCGCGCACGGAGGGCGTATCTTCCAGTGTGCGCTGCTTGTGCATCTTGTTGAGGCCGAGGCCGACCAGCGTCGCGCGCTGTTCCTTCGGACGGCGGATCGGCGAACCGATCTGCTCAACGGTGATGGTCTTGGTTGCTTTCTTGGCCATGGTCAAAATCCCTGGTCAGATCGACTATTCTTCAGACGCAACGGCGGTGCCGCGGCGGGCCTGAAGGGTCGAATACTTGATGCCGCGAGCAGCAGCCACATCCTTGGGATGCATCTGGCTCTTCAGCGCGTCGAAGGTGGCGCGAACCATGTTGTAGGGGTTCGACGAACCCATCGACTTGGCGACCACGTCATGCATGCCGAGCGTCTCGAAGACAGCGCGCATCGGGCCACCGGCGATGATGCCGGTACCTTGCTTGGCAGCGCGCAGCAGCACGCGTCCCGCGCCCCAGCGTCCTTCGACGTCGTGATGCAGCGTACGACCCGAGCGCAGCGGCACGAAGATCATGTCGCGCTTGGCCGATTCAGTGGCCTTGCGGATAGCTTCCGGCACTTCGCGCGCCTTGCCGTGACCAAAGCCGACGCGGCCCTTCTGGTCGCCGACGACGACGAGTGCTGCAAAACCGAAGCGACGGCCGCCCTTGACGACCTTGGCGACGCGGTTGATGTGGACGAGCTTGTCCACCATGCCGTCATCGCGTTCTTCACGATCGCGGCCGCGGCCGCCATCCCTACGTTCCTGTGCCATATCCTGTTCCTTGTTTTTTTCCGGAAGCACGGTTGCTGATAAGATCCGGCGCCTCTGTGGGTCACCGGGGGCGAAATCATTTCCTTCGCATAATCTTTATCCGAAAAGTCTGCAACTTTTCGGGATCATGCTTAGAAGCTCAAACCACCTTCACGGGCAGCCTCGGCGAGCGCCTTGACGCGGCCGTGATAGATGTAGGCGCCGCGGTCGAAGACGACTTCCTTGACACCGGCCTTGGTGGCGCGCTCGGCGATCAGCTTGCCGATCGCGGCGGCAGCGGCGGTGTCGGCGCCGGTCTTGAGCGAACCCTTGAGGTCCTTCTCGAGCGTCGAAGCGGCGGCGATGGTGTGGCCCTTGGCATCGTCGATGACCTGCACGTAGATGTTCTTCGACGTGCGGTGGACCGACAGACGCGGGCGCTCACCAGCGACCTTCTTGATCTGACGGCGGACGCGCTGCGCGCGGCGCTGGATGGATTCCTTGGTAGCCATGATAGTTCCTTGCCTTCAAAAAACGGGGGCCGCCATGTGCGGTAGGCGAATGCGCCTCCCGCGACCGCTCCCCGCGGCGTTGCACTTCTTTAGCTTGGTCCTTTCCGAAAAGTCTTCGACCTTTCGGGGCCAAGCCCACTACTTCTTCTTGCCTTCCTTGCGGACGATCTTCTCGCCAGCGTAGCGGACGCCCTTGCCCTTGTAGGGCTCGGGACCACGATACTCGCGGATCTCGGCCGCAACCTGGCCGACCTGCTGCTTGTCGATGCCGGCCACGGTAATTTCAGTCGGCTTCGGCACCGTGATGGTGATGCCCTGCGGCGTCTCGTAGACGACGTCATGGCTGAAGCCAAGTGCCAGCTGCAGGTTCTTGCCCTGAAGTGCCGCGCGATAGCCGACGCCGGTGATCTCGAGCTTCTTTTCGAAACCGTCCTTGACGCCCTGCAGGATGTTGACGATCTGCGTGCGCGACATGCCCCACTTGGAGCGGGCGGTCTTGGTCTGGTCGCGCGGCTGGACAGCGATCTCGCTGCCTTCCATCTTGACCAGGACTTCGTCGTTCACCACGAACTTCAGCTCACCCTTGGGGCCCTTCGCCGTCACGGTCTGGCCGTTGACGGTCGCGGTCACGCCCTGCGGCAGCGAAACGGGTTTCTTTCCAATACGAGACATTTTGTTGTCCTCGTCACTTCTCTTGTTTCAGGTCTCTGTCTTCGGGAACGATCCGAAGACCGGATTCCACTTTGCGGTCAACTGCCAGATCAGAAGATCTGGCAGAGGATTTCACCGCCGACATTCTGTTCACGTGCTTCGTGGTCGGCCATCACGCCTTTCGGTGTCGAAAGGATGGCGATGCCGAGGCCGTTGGCAACCTGCGGAATCGACTTGGCCGAAACATAGACGCGGCGGCCTGGCTTCGAGACACGGGCGATTTCGCGCACGACCGGCGCGCCGTCGAAATACTTCAACTCGATCTCGATTTCGGACTTGCCGTTGTCGAAGTCGGTCTGGCTGTAATCACGGATATAGCCTTCAGCCTTCAGCACGTCGAGGACGCGGGTGCGCAGACGCGAAGCCGGCGTCGAAACGCTCGACTTCTTGCGGCCATACGCGTTGCGGATGCGGGTCAGCATATCGCCGAGAGGATCGCTTAATGACATGTTATGTCCTCCTTACCAGCTCGACTTGACCAGGCCCGGGATCTGGCCGTTATTGCCGAGATCACGAAGCGCGATGCGCGATACTTTGAGCTTGCGATAGTAGGCGCGCGGACGGCCGGTGACTTCGCAGCGGTTGCGGATGCGGATCTTGGCCGAGTTGCGCGGCATGGCAGCAAGCTTGAGCTGAGCGCGGAAGCGCTCTTCCATCGGCTTGGACTGATCCATGATGATCGCCTTCAGGGCAGCGCGCTTGGGACCGTACTGGTCGGCAAGCTTGCGGCGCCTGTTGTTCTTCTCGACTGAGCTGGTCTTTGCCATTTCAGATTTTTCCTTTTCTCGCTGCCGTTACTGGCGGAAGGGGAAGTTGAAGGCCTTGAGCAATGCCCTGGCTTCGTCGTCCGTCTTCGCAGTCGTACAAACGATGACGTCCATGCCCCAGATCTGATCAACCTTGTCGTAGTTGATCTCCGGGAACACGATGTGTTCCTTGATGCCCATGGCGTAGTTGCCACGGCCATCGAAGCTCTTCGGATTCAGTCCGCGAAAGTCGCGGACGCGTGGCAGTGCGATGTTCACGAGGCGGTCGAGGAACTCATACATGCGTTCCTTGCGCAGCGTGACCTTGGCGCCGATCGGCATCTTCTCGCGGACCTTGAAGCCGGCGATCGAGTTGCGGGCGCGGGTGACGACGGCCTTCTGGCCGGCGA
>NZ_RZRQ01000412.1:0-4584 GCF_003997785.1 Mesorhizobium sp. M7D.F.Ca.US.004.01.2.1
GCTCGGCAGCGATCATTTCGGCAAGTTCCAGCGCGCGCGGCAGCAGCCGATCGACATCGACGATCTCGTTGACCAGGCCGGTAGCGACGAATTCGGAGGCCGGCACAATGGCGCCGGTCATCAGCAAAAAGTTGGCGCGGTTGCGGCCGAGCTTGGCAACGCTGCGTTGGGTGCCGCCACCGCCGGGGATTAGCCCGAGCTTGATCTCGGGCAGGCCGAGTTTCGCGAACTGGTTGGCGATGACGATGTCGCAGCACAAGACCAGTTCCATGCCACCACCCAGCGCGAAGCCGTTGACTGCCGCGATCACCGGCTTGGGGTTGTTCTCGATCGCCGCGTACATGCGCGTGCCGGCAGCCTGGAAAGTATCGAACTCGGATGCTGTCTGGGCGGCATATTCCTTGATGTCGGCACCGGCCATGAAACCGCGCCCCTCGCCGGTCACCACGATCGCGCCGACGCCCGAGTCGTCCGACAATGCCTCGAAGGCCTCGGTGATCTCACTTTGCATCACCCGGTTCATGGCGTTGAGCTGGTCGGCGCGCCGGAAGGTGACGATCGCGACGCGGCCCGAAGTTTCGACCGTAAGTGTCTGATAGGCTCGCATCGTCAGGCCGCGTCCACGGTCATGTCACCGGACGCTTCCAATGCGGCAATCTCGTCCTTGGACAGGCCGAACTCGGCCAGGATCTCGCGGCCATGCTGGCCGACCAGCGGCGCCGGCCGCTCGATGGTTGCGGGCGTCTCGCTCATCTTGACCGCGGGTGCCACCACCCGCACCTTGCCGCCGCGCGGATGATCATAGCTGGTGATCATCCGCATATGCTTGACCTGCGGGTCCTCCGCCGCGCGGCGGATATCCTTCACTTCGGCGCACCAGATGTCGACTGCCAGCAGCCGCGCCAACAGATCCTGCGTGGCGAACTTCTTGGTCTCGGCATTGACCTTGTCGAACACCTCGTCGCGCTTGTCGAACAGGGTTTTCAGGTCGTCATAGACGGCAAGCTGCGGCGCCTCCAGCACCTCGTAAAGTGTCTTGAACGGGCTCATGGCGATCGATATGTAGCCGCCGTCCTTCGCCTCGTAGATGCCGAACGGCGCCTGCATACCGGGATGGCCAATGCCGGAATTGGGCCGGACGAAATCTTCGCCGAGATTGAGAACGGCAACATATTCCTGGTTGAGATGCGCCATCAGACCGGCCAGCAGATTGACCTCGATCTTCTGGCCCTTGCCGGTCTTCTCGCGATAGTAGAGCGCCGACAGGATGCCGTAGACCATGTTCATGGCGCCGATCTGGTCGGCGAGACCGGCGCCGGCGGGAACCGGGGCCTGGTCGCCGCGACCGGTGTTGGCAATCAGCCCTGCAAGTCCCTGGATCAGCATGTCCTGGCCGGGGCGCTCGACATAAGGACCTTCCTCGCCATAGCCGGAGCCCGAGCAGTAGATGATGCGCGGATTGACAGCCTTGAAGTCCTCGTAGCCGTAGCCGAGCTTGGCCAGCACGCCGGGGCGGAAATTCTGCACCACCACGTCAGCGCTCTTGGCCATCTCCATGAGGATGGCGTGAACCTTGCGGCTCTTCAGGTTAAGCGCGATCGAACGTTTGTTGCGGTTCCAGGCGAGGAAATTCGGGCTCTCGGAGCCGCCCACCCATTTGGCAAAGAAGGTCATGCCGCGGAACATGTCGCCGGCGCCGGCGCGCTCGACCTTGATGACGTCGGCGCCCATGTCGCCGAGCAGCTGGGTGGCGAACGGCCCTTGCAGCAGATGGCTGAAATCGAGGATGCGGACGCCTTCGAGGGCCTTGTTCATTTCATGTCTCGTTTCGTGTTGTCAAAGCAGTTCGGGCACGTAGCGGGGTGCTGCGGTCAGCCCGCCGTCGACGCGCAGGTCGGTGCCGGTGGTGAAGCCAGCGGCGTCGGAGGCGAGATAGATTGCGGCTTCGGCCACTTCGGAAGGCTCGCCGATGCGGCCGAGCGGATGCATCTTGACCCAGGCCTTGGCGAGGTTGCCGCCGATCTCCTTGATCAGCCTGTCGTTCATCGGCGTGTTGATGGTGCCTGGCGAGATCGAATTGACCCGGATGTTCATCGGACCGAACTCGACCGCCATCTGACGCGTCATTGCCATCACCGCGCCCTTGGCGCCAGCATAGGCGGTCCAGCCGTCGAGGCCGATATGGCCCTGCGCCGAGGCCATGTTGATGATCGAGCCGGTTTTTTGCGCAATCATGTGCGGCAGTGCATATTTGCAGCCACGAAATACGCTGGTCAGATTGACCGCGATCAGCCGGTGCCACTGCTCGTCTGTCATCTCGTGCACCGGCATGCCGCCAATGGCGATAGCGGCGTTGTTGACCATCACGTCGAGACGTCCGGTCTTCTTGACGGCGCTGTCGATGAGGCTGACGATATCGGCCTCCTGCGACACGTCGCAATGCGCGTAATCGGCACGGTAACCGGCCGCGCGTAGCGCCGCCGCGAAATCCTCGCCCGCCTTGTCGGCGATGTCGCCCAGGAAGACATGCGCACCTTCCCGCGCCATCGCCTCGGCGATCGCATAGCCGATGCCGTCTGCGGCGCCCGTGATGACGGCGATCTTTGCTTCGAGTCGAGCCATATCAGCCTCCTGTGCCCGGCGTCGCTTCGCCTCGTCGAAGGCTACGGCAGCGATGATGATCATGCCGGTGATGACCAGCTGCCATTCGGTCGGCAGCCCGAGCCCGCGCAGTCCGTTGGACAGGAACTGCAAGATCAGCACGCCGAGCGCCATGCCGCTCAGGCTGCCAATGCCGCCGGCGAGGCTGACACCGCCAAGCACCGTGGCAGCAACGACCTGGAACTCGAAATTCAGACCCGCCGTATGCTGCGCCGAGCCGACGCGGGCGGCCAGGATGATTCCGGCAACCGTCGCCAGCAGGGAGCTGATGATGAAGCAGATGAACTTGACGCGCCGCACATCGTAGCCCGCCAGCCGCGCCACTTCCGGATTGCCGCCGACGGCATAGATCTGCCGTCCGAACGGGCGATGCCGCATCATGTAGGCGAAGGCCGCGAGCAGCACGATCGCGATGACCGCCGAATACGGAATGATGTTGAACAAGCGGCCATCCGACAGCGCGATGAAGCTGTCGAGGGACGCATCGTCCGGGATCGCGCGCTGGCCGGTGTAGAGATAGACGCCGCCCCGCATGATGAACATGGTGCCCAGCGTCACGATCAGCGAATTGATGCCGGCATAGGCGGTGAGATAGCCGTTCACCGCACCGATGATCAGACCGAACAGCAGCGCGCCGCTGACACCGAGCAGCAGCGAGTTGGTGTCGTTCATGATGATGATCAGCGGCAGGGCAATGGTCGCGAGCAGCGATCCGATCGAGATGTCGACCTCGCCGGAAATGAAGACGATGGCGCAGCCAATGCCGGCGGTGAGCGCCAGTGAGGCCTGCCCGAGCACATTGGTCATGTTGCGCATGGAGAAGAAATTCTCCGCCGTGACGGAAAAGAACACGATCACCAGGATGAGGCAGACGAGCAGCGCCAGTTCCTGGCGGGCGAAGAGCCGCGCCAGCAGGGATGGCGGGGCTTTCACGGAAGCGGTGCTTGCAAGGCTCATCGCTTGCTCCCTTCGAAGAGGTGGGCCGGATCGTAGGAAACGATGTCACGAAGCGTCATGGTCTTAGCCGATCGCCGCATTTAGGATTTTCTCCTGGGTGGCCTCTTCGCGCGACATGATCGCGGTCAAACGGCCTTCGCACATCACCGCGACCCGGTCGGAAAGACCGAGCAACTCTGGCATCTCGGACGTCATCATAACGACCGCCAGCCCCTCGCCGGCGAGCCGGTCGATCAGCGCGAATATTTCCGACTTGGCGCCAACATCGATGCCGCGGGTCGGCTCGTCGACGACGATCACCTTCAGGCCGCGCATCAGCCAGCGCGAGATCAGCACCTTCTGCTGATTGCCGCCGGACAGGTTCTTCACCTGCTGGAACAGGCTGGGGGTCTTGATGCGGAAGCGGTCGACATAATCCTGCACCGCTCGGTGTTCTTTCGCCTTGTCGATGAAACCCATGCGGGCGAAGGCGCCGAGCGAGGCGAGGCTGGCATTCTGGTAGACAGGCAGCTCGCCCATCAGCCCTTCACTCTTGCGGTCCTCGGTAAGCAGGCCGATGCCAAGCTTGACGCCGGTACGCGTGTCGTGCGGCACGAGGCGGCTACCGTCGACGACGATCATGCCGGAGGTGATCGGGTCGTAGCCGACGATTGCCTTGGCAAGCTCGGTTCGGCCCGCACCCATCAATCCGAAGAAGCCGAGAACCTCGCCGGCGCGTGCCTCGAAGGACACGTCGTTGAGCTTCCTCGCCGTGCTGAGCTTTTCCACGAACAGGGCGACCTTGCTGCCCGGCTCACCGCGCTTGCGGGGAAACAGATTGTCGATGCGCCGACCGATCATGTCGTGGATCAGCGTGTCGTTGGTGTGCTCGCCGATCGGCTTGGTCGAGATGTGGCGCCCGTCGCGCAGCACCGTCACCATATCGGCGATCTCGAAGACCTCGTCCAGCTTGTGGCTGACATAGAC
>NZ_RZRQ01000413.1:0-4555 GCF_003997785.1 Mesorhizobium sp. M7D.F.Ca.US.004.01.2.1
GACAGGGCCTACGCCGCCAACGAAGTGGTCGACGTCAATTTGATCGATGCGGACGTCGTCAACGGCGTCGTCGAGCCGGTGCGGTTGCGCGAGAAAATCCGCGCCGCGGGCCCGACCATCCGCAACGATCTCGGCAAGCAGGCTGGCAAGCAGTCAACTTGGGCAGCATAACCAAGACACCAGGCATGGGCGGACGCGCCCTGAAAGACGAAGCATGTACCGTTACGATGAGTTCGACCACGATTTTGTCCAGGCCCGCGTCGCCGAGTTCAGCGACCAGGTCCAGCGCCGCCTTGCCGGCGAGATCACCGAGGACCAGTTCCGGCCGCTGAGGCTGATGAACGGCGTCTACCTTCAGCTGCACGCCTACATGCTGCGCATCGCGGTGCCCTATGGCACGCTGAACGGCAAGCAGTTGCGCATGCTGGGCCACATCGCCCGCAAATACGACAAGGGCTACGGCCATTTCACCACGCGCCAGAACATCCAGTTCAACTGGCCGGCGCTGTCGGACATTCCGGCGATCCTGGCCGATCTGGCAAGCGTCGAGATGCACGCCATCCAGACCAGCGGCAATTGCATCCGCAATGTCACCGCCGACCATTTCGCCGGTGCCGCCGCCGATGAGGTCGCCGATCCGCGCCCCTATGCGGAAATCCTGCGCCAGTGGTCGTCGGTGCATCCGGAATTCTCGTTCCTGCCGCGCAAGTTCAAGATCGCGGTGACGGGTGCCGAGCGCGACCGCGCCGCCATCCAGACCCACGACATCGGCCTGCACCTGAAGAAGAACGCCGCCGGCGAACTCGGCTTCGCCGTCTATATCGGCGGCGGCCAGGGCCGCACGCCGATGGTCGCCCGCAAGATCCGCGACTTCCTGCCGGAAGCCGACCTCTTGTCCTACTGCACGGCGATCCTGCGCGTTTACAACCTCTATGGCCGCCGCGACAACAAGTACAAGGCGCGTATCAAGATCCTCGTCCACGAGACCGGCGTCGAGGAAATCACCCGCCAGGTCGAAGCCGAGTGGCAGGAATTGAAGGACGCGGAGTTGAAGCTGCCGGAAGCCGATATCCGCGCCATCGAGGCCTATTTCGCACCACCGGCGCTGACCGAGCGGCCGGAGGGCGACCAGGCGGTCAAGCTGGCGCGGCTGGATTCCAAGGGGTTCTCGGAGTGGCTCGACCAGAATGTGGTGACGCACCGCCATCCCGACTACGCGGCAGTGACGATCTCGCTCAAGGGCATTGGCGAGGTGCCGGGCGACGCCTCGGACAGCCAGATGGAAGCGGTCGCTGACATCGCCGAGACATATGCCTTTGACGAGCTGCGCGTCAGCCATGAGCAGAACCTGATCCTGCCGCATGTGGCGCGCGCCGACCTCAAGGCGGTCTATGATGCGCTGGTCGGCATCGGCCTGGCGACGGCCAATTCCAACCTGATATCGGACATCATCGCCTGCCCTGGCCTCGATTATTGCGCGTTGGCCACGGCGCGCTCGATTCCGATCGCGCAGGAAATATCGCGCCGCTTCGCCTCGCTGGAGCGGCAGCGCGAGATCGGCGAACTGAAGCTGAAGATCTCCGGCTGCATCAACGCCTGCGGCCATCACCATGTCGGCCATATCGGCATCCTCGGCGTCGAGAAGAAGGGCTCCGAGCTCTATCAGGTGACGCTGGGCGGCTCGGCCGACGAGAACACCTCGGTTGGCGAGATCATCGGCCGCGGCTTCTCATCGGATGAGATCACCGACGCCATCGAGCAGATCGTCGAGACTTATCTCGGCCTTCGGCTCGACCCACAAGAGAAATTCATCGACGCCTACCGCCGAGTCGGTCCTGCGCCGTTCAAGGAGGCGCTCTATGCTGGCGAAGCCAAGGCCGCTTGACCATATTGCCGATGTCGATGACGGCATCGCCGCCAAGGCGGCGGGGCTCGATGCGCTTTACGGTCATCTGAACCCGCTCGAGATCATCGAACGCTCGGCCCGCGAACTGTTCCATGACGAGATCGCCGCAGTGTCGTCGTTCGGTGCGGACTCGGCTGTGCTGCTGCACATGATCGCCAAGATCGACCGCACGCTGCCGGTCATCTTCCTCGACACCGGCAAGCATTTCGAAGAGACACTCGGCTATCGCGACGCGCTTGCCGCCGATTTCGGGCTGACCAACATAAGGGTGATCAAGCCCGAGGAAGCGGCGCTCGAACGGATCGATCCGATGGGCAATCTGCATCAAAGCAACACCGACGCCTGCTGCGACGTGCGCAAGGTCGAGCCGCTGGCGCGTGGCGTCGCCCCCTTCCGTGCCTGGTTCACCGGCCGCAAGCGCTTCCAGGCCTCGACCCGGGCAGCACTTCCGGTGTTCGAAGCGGTCGGCCCGCGCATCCGTATCAATCCGCTGGCGCACTGGACGACATCGGACCAGGCCGACTATATGCGCGCGCATGCGTTGCGCGAAAATCCGCTAGTCGCTTATGGCTATCTGTCGATCGGCTGCTTCCCGTGCACGCAGCCGGTGCAGCCGGGCGAGGACGCGCGCAGCGGCCGCTGGGCCGGTCATGCCAAGACCGAGTGCGGCATTCACCTGTCGGGGCTGGAGAAGTCGCTGACCGACGCATCCCTTTAGGGTATGTTGATATACAGGTGAGGCCGGCTTGCGAACTGCAGCTTCCGGTGCTCACGTACTTCAAGTACGCTCCCTCCGGTTCTCGGAAGCCACCATTTTCGGCGCGGCCTGACCTGAACCTCAACACACAATGAGCTTCTTTGAATTTTTAGGAATTTTTGATGACTGAACCGACGACACCGGAGATCCGCCTCTGGACCCCGACGGGTTTTCGCGAGGACGAGTGGGCTCATGCCGAAAGCGCGGACGCGCTGTCCGGCAACGGCCGCTTCATCCTGCCGCTGCAGGCGTTCCTCGATCTCGATCCGGAGGTGCGCCGCTCCGCCAGAGAACGGCTCGGTGTGGTGCTGCAGCCCGGCGATCAGCTCGAGAAGATCGCCGATCTACTCGACCAGCTCTCGCTAGTAGCGCTGGTCTTCCCGGCCTTCAGCGATGGCCGCTCCTTCTCCAAGGGGGAGTTGCTGCGCAGCCGCCACGATTTCGAAGGTGCGGTGCGCGCCACCGGGCAGGTTCTGGTCGACCAGTTGCCGCATATGCTGCGGCTGGGCTTCGACGAGTTCGAGATCTCGAATCCGGTGCTGTTGAAGCGGCTGGAGGAGGGACGTACCGGCGGATTGGGGCTCTACTACCAGCCAGCCGCCGTGCCGGAACCAAAAGGGCCGAAATATTCCTGGCGGCGCGTTCGCAACAGCTGACGTTGCGGTAATTCCGCGCGTCTTTACATCAGCTGTGATCGGGCCTTCTCTTGGTCGTCCGTACGGAAATATCCGCCGGGTGCGAGGAGGAGGTCATGAATTTTGACTATGTTATTGCCGGTGGCGGGTCCGCCGGCTGCACGCTTGCCGCGCGGCTCTCCGAGGATCCATCGAAAACGGTCTGCCTGATCGAAGCCGGCGGCGGGGGCAAAGATCTGCTCATCCGAGCCCCGGCAGGCGTCATCGCGCTGCTGCCGGGTCGGCCGAAGATCAACAACTGGGCGTTCGAGACGGTGCCGCAGCAAGGGCTTGGCGGGCGCAAGGGCTACCAGCCGCGCGGCAAGGCGCTGGGTGGTTCCAGCGCAATCAATGCCATGCTCTACACACGCGGACACCACGGCGACTATGACGAATGGGCCGATCTCGGCTGCGACGGCTGGTCATGGGACGAGGTGCTGCCTTATTTCCGGCGTGCGGAAGGCAACCAGCGCGGCGCGGATGGCCTGCACGGCGGCGACGGACCGCTGCGGGTCGCCGAGCAGCAGGAGCCGCGCGCTCTCTCGAGGGCCTTTCTCGAGGCCTGCGGCGAAAACCAGATCCGTCGCAACGACGATTTCAATGGACCGGAGCAGGAAGGGGCGGGGCTCTATCAGGTCACGCAATTCTGGGGCGAACGCCGCAACGGCGAGCGCTGCTCGGCGGCGGCCGCCTATCTTCATCCGGCCATGGACCGCCCAAACCTTACCGTCATCACCGGAGCGCATGCCACGGGCATCGTCCTTGACGGCAAGCGGGCCGCCGGCGTGCGCTACCGCACGGGCAAGGGCGAAGCCGTTGCGAAAGCCAGGCGCGAGGTTATCGTCTGCGGTGGTGCCTTCGGCTCGCCGCAGCTCTTGTTGCTGTCCGGGATCGGGCCAGCTGTCGAGCTTGCAGCGCACGGAATTCCGATCGTTCATGAGTTGCCCGGCGTCGGCAAGAACCTGCAGGATCATCTCGACTTCATCATGGGCTGGACATCAAGGGATGCGGACATGATGGGCATCGGCCTGCGCGGTCTGCCTGGCCTGCTGCGGCATCTGTGGCGCTGGCGCAAGGATGGCGGCGGCATGATCGCCACGCCCTACGCGGAGAGCGGTGCCTTCCTCAAGTCCGACCCGGCGATCGATCGGCCCGATCTGCAATTGCATTTCTGCATCGCCATCGTCGATGACCATGGCCGCAAGCTTCATATGGGCT
>NZ_RZRQ01000414.1:0-4534 GCF_003997785.1 Mesorhizobium sp. M7D.F.Ca.US.004.01.2.1
GGATCGACGGTCAGCCGCGTCTGCACTGGAATGCAGATCGTTTCGCAGATGCCGAGAAAGATGTCGGCATCGATGACCGCCGGTTGGTTCGGCGCCGCCAGCGTGAATGTTACCGGCAGCGAAACCGGATAATTGTAGCCTGCCCATTTGCCGTAGCCGTCGTCATGGCGCTGCGGGGCAGGAAACGCCAGAGCGGCGTCGGTTATGTTGGTACTGGCTGAAATGTCGAGCTGCGGCGGCACGCCTGCGTCGCCCGGATCGCGCCAGTAGGTCTTCCAGCCGGGCTTGAGCGCTATGTCGAGAACGCCCTGGATGCGGCCGGCATCATCGGCTTTGCCCGACGTCACCAGCCGGACCTTGCCCCCTTCGCTGTTGTACCAAGCCGATGAAGAGGCGGCGGCGGGAAGAGCGGTTGCCGATCCGATGGCGGCGCCGAGCAGCAGGATTTTCAAGCTTTGCATGGCGGTGATTTGATCGTCCGTTCATGGCCGCGCAATGATTTCATGGCTTTGGCGGTATCATATTTGCGTGACCTCGAGGGAGAAGAATGCTCGAGCCGGCGGCATAGGCTTTGGTCGAATCCCGCACGGCGCATCTTTTCGGCGCTTTGGAAACGCGTTACGCTCCCTTTCATGGACTTGTTGCGCCACAAGAAGACGGTCGCCAGCCGCGGCTTTCTCGACGATCAGTTCCTGATTGCCATGCCCGGCATGAAGGACGACCGTTTCACGCGCTCGGTCATCTATGTCTGCGCGCACTCGGATGAAGGCGCCATGGGCCTGATCATCAACCAGACACAGCAGATGCTGTTTCCGGACCTGCTCGTGCAACTGGGCATCATGAACGAACAGGAGGCGATCCGTTTGCCGGCGCAGGCGCGCGATTTCGTCGTGCGCAATGGCGGGCCTGTGGATCGCAGCCGGGGCTTTGTCCTGCATTCGGGTGACTACCGGGTGGAATCGTCGCTGACTGTTTCGGACGACATCTGCCTGACCGCGACCGTCGACATCTTGCGCGCCATATCGTCCGGCCGCGGGCCCCGTCACGCGCTGATGGCGCTCGGCTATTCCGGCTGGGGAGCCGGCCAGTTGGAGACCGAGATCGCCGAGAATGGCTGGCTGACCTGTCCGGCCAATGCCGAGCTTCTGTTCGACACCGACATCGAGCGCAAATACGACCGGATCCTCGCCTCGATCGGCATAGACCTCGCGCATCTCAGCCTCGCGGCCGGACACGCCTAGAGCGTCGCAATCGGATTCAATCTGGGGCTACTCAGGCTTGGCTGTGCTCGATGTGCCTTTCTGGTCGCGTCAAGGCCTTGGATGTCATTCGTCGTCCGCCGGTAGCTCCAGCGTCCGGCCGGCATAGAGAATCCCACCGTGTCCTGCCGCACGGTGAAGGCAATGGTGGCCCGGCGACGCCAGCCGACGGTGCGCAGCCCCTTCGCCACATCGTCGTGGCGCATACCGCGCTCAGGGAACGTCGAGAATCCCAGGCGGTAGTCTACGATGCGGTCGACAAACCGGTTGGCGACAGTAGCACCGGCCTCCTGCGCAAGATGCGTTAGCAGATCGTCGAGGTCCCGTTCGGCTGCCGGATGGAACTTGACCGTATAGTTCATGCACTGCGGGATGACTTGGCCGTCAACGCTGAGACCCGCGCCTTGAGGCGGCCACGGACGTCTTCGGGGTCAGCAAGGTTTTCAGGGTGGGCGTCGAAATCCTTCAAGGTCGGCACGACTTCCTCAACGAGCCAGCGTTCCAGAGCCTTGTCACGCGCCGCCAAAGCCCTCAGGCCATCGCGGATGACCTCGCTCTCGGTGGCGTACTCCCCCGAGGCGACTTTGGTCTTGACCATCTGCGCCATCTCGGGCGGCAGGGTGATGCTCATCTGTTGCGTCGTGCGCATTATGGAAATCCTCTGATTGTCTCCCTATAGCACGGTGTAGGATTAAATCCTACACTTTCGACATCCTTCCAGGTCGATGAGCTAGTTCGGCTAAAATGAAACACCGTCGCGGAGACCTTGGTGCGCTCGAGCGACGCACGCGAAATCCTGTCAGGCCTGCGTGAGCGGATACTGCTCTTTCAGCTGCTTTAGCACCTGGTCGCCCGGCATCGGCGCGCCGAACATGAAGCTCTGCACATATTCGCAGCCCATCTGTCGCAATTCCAGCGCATCGCTTTCGTCAGAAATGCCCTCGGCGACGACAGACAGGCCGAGCTCATGCGCCATGTTGACCATCGATTTGAGCAGCACCGCGCGCTTCGGCGTGTTGTCGTCGACGAAGCTCTTATCGATCTTGATGGTGTCGAAGGGGAAACGCGTCAGATAGGCCAATGAGGAGTAGCCGGTGCCGAAGTCGTCCAGCGACAGGCCGATGCCGAGCTGCTTCAGCTTGGTCAGCACATGGGCGGTCTGCTCGGGATTGTCCATGACAAGCGATTCGGTGAGCTCGAGCCGGAAGCAGCGCGGCTTGAGGTTAGCTCGCGCGATGACCGAGCGGACATCGCTGACCAGATCGCGGCGGATCAGCTGGCGGCTGGACAGGTTGACCGAGACCGACAGCGGCGCGTCGCCGATCTGTTTTTGCCAGCTGGCGAGGTCTTCCGCCGCCTGCTGCATGGCAAACAGGCCGAGCTGTACGATCAGCCCGCAGCTTTCGGCGACCGGGATGAAATCCGCCGGCGGGATCATGCCGCGGCGCGGGTGGTCCCAGCGCAACAGGGCTTCGAAGCCAGCGACGCTGCCATCCTCGAGCCGCACGATCGGCTGGTAGGCGAGGGTGAATTCGCGCCGTTCGATAGCGCGGCGCAGGTCGGATTCGAACTGGAGCCTGTCGGTGCCGACGGTGCGGAAAGCCGGACGGAACGGCTCGATCCTGTCGCCTCCGAAGCGCTTGGCCTGATGCATGGCAAGCTCGGCATCCTTGACCATGTCCTCGGCCGACATCTGCGGCGAATTCCAGGTGATCAGCCCGATCGAGGCGGTCAGCACGATCTCGCGCTTGGCGAAGGTGATCGGGTTGTTGATGGCATGCTTGATGGCGTCCGCCACGGCGGCGATGCGGGCCGGGTCCTGTTCGGACAGCAGCATCAGCGCGAACTGATCGCCGGCAAAGCGCGACAGCGAATCCTTCGGCTTGAGCAATCTATGCAGCCGTCGCGCGATGGTCAGCAGAATGGTGTCGCCGGCCGAGATGCCGAGCCCGTCATTGACCTGCTTGAAACGGTCGATGTCGATGACGAAAACGGTTGGCCGCACCTTCTCTTCGGTGCGGGCGATCGAGATGATCGCTTCCAGCCGGTTCATCAACAATTCGCGGTTCGGCAGGCCGGTCAGATTGTCATGCACGGCGTCGTGCAACAGCCTTTCCTCTGACTTTTTCTGCTCGGTCACGTCGACCATGGTGCCGACGCAGCGAATCACTTCGCCGTCCGATCCGATCACCGGCCGTGCCCTGAGCGAGAACCAGTGATAGTGCCCATCGGCGCCGCGCAAGCGAAAATTCTGCGATACCCGGCCGCGCCGGTGTTCGAGCACGACGTCGAGTGTCGTGCGGAACGTGTCGCGGTCGTCGGCATGCAGCACGGGCAACCAGTTGCGCGCCGCACCGCCGAGGCTGTTCGGCGCCAGTCCTAGCTGGATGCTGACATCGGGCTTGGTGACGACGCGGTCGCGCAGCACGTCCCAGTCCCACACCGTGTCGCCCGATCCAGCCACCGCCAATGCCTGCCGCTCGAGGTCGGAGAACAGGCCCTGATGCAGCGCGCCGCCGGCAAAGGCATGCTGCATGACGGTGAAGCCGATCAGAAGGATGATCAGGATCAACCCGCCGCCCAGGGCCGGCTGGGCGATATCGTTGTCGAGCATGCCGGTGATCGCCATCCACGACCCGCATAGCCACAACAGCACCATGACCCAACTGGGCACCAGCATGATGGCGCGGTCGTAGCCGCGTATGCCGAGGAAGATGATCAGGCCGAGCCCGGTCAGCGCGGTGGCGGCGAAGGACAATCTGGCGATGCCGGCGGCGACCGCCGGATCGACGATGGCGACGCCGGCGATCAGCACCAGTCCGAGGATCCAGACCAGCGCGCCATAGCTGAAATGGCCGTGCCATCGGTTGAGATTGAGATAGGCGAACAGGAACACCACGAAGGTTCCCGCCAGCGCCACCTCCGTTCCCGCTCGCCACATCTGCTCATTGCCGGGCGAGATCTCGATGACCTTGTTGAGGAATCCGAAATCGACGCAGATATAGGCGAGAACCGCCCAGGCAAGTGCGGCGGTCGCCGGGAACATCGAGGTTCCCTTGACCACGAAAAGGATGGTCAGGAACAGCGCCAGAAGGCCGGCAATGCCGATGACGATGCCGCGAAACAGCGTGTAGGAATTGACCGAGTCCTTGTAGGATTCCGGATCCCACAGGTAGACCTGCGGCAACTTCGGCGAGGCGAGTTCGGCGATGAAGGTGATCACCGTGCCGGGGTTCAGCGTCACCCGGAATACGTCGGCGTCGGGGCTGGTCTGG
>NZ_RZRQ01000415.1:0-4522 GCF_003997785.1 Mesorhizobium sp. M7D.F.Ca.US.004.01.2.1
TGCGACCAGCAATATCCGGGGTGCAATACGCTGAGAACTCGGCTAAAAGCGGCGGCTGGCAAACGTTTCGGACGGATGGATCGATGACCGGAAGCAGGATTTTGGTGACGCTGACGCTGCTGGTTGCGATCGCGGCCGTTTCGGCCTGCGGTAGGAGGGGCGGTCTCGACACGCCCTATGAGGCAGCCGTGCAAGCGCGCAAGGACGCCTCGAAGGCTCACCAGCCTGTGCCGCCGGAGCCGGAAAAACCGGTCGTGGACAAGAAATTCATCCTCGACCCGCTGATCTAGAGCCGATGACACCGGGGTTGGTCTTTCCAAACCCGGTCTCATCGTGCCCCAACTTTCCGGAACCACTCGAGTGAACCATTTCGACTACCGCGACGGCGTGCTCCATGCCGAGGACGTGGCGATCCCCGATATCGCTACACAGGTCGGCACGCCGTTCTACTGCTATTCGACGGCCACCTTGACCAGACACTACCGGGTGTTCGCGCAAGCCTTTGCCGGGCTCGACGCGCGGGTCTGCTACGCCATGAAGGCCAATTCCAACCAGGCCGTTCTGCGCACGCTGGCGAAGCTCGGCGCCGGCGCCGATGTGGTTTCGGAAGGTGAATTGCGCCGGGCGCTGGCCGCCGGCATCCCGGCAGGCAAGATCCTGTTTTCGGGCGTCGGCAAGACCGCGCGTGAAATGGACTTTGCCCTTGCCGCCGGCATCCTCTGCTTCAACGTTGAATCCGAGCCTGAACTCGAACTGCTGTCGGCGCGAGCCGCCGCACTTGGCAAGGTGGCGTCGATCTCGCTACGTATCAATCCCGATGTCGACGCCAGGACCCACAAGAAGATCTCCACTGGCAAGGCCGAGAACAAGTTCGGCATCCCGTGGCAGAAGGCCCGCCAGGTCTATGCCCGCGCGGCAAAGCTTCCCGGTATCAAGATCACCGGCATCGACACCCATATCGGCAGCCAGATCACCGAACTGCAGCCTTTCGACGACGCCTTCGCTCTGCTTGTCGATCTGGTCGGCGCGCTGCGCACCGACGGCCATGCCATCGAGCATATCGACCTCGGCGGCGGCCTCGGCATCCCTTATCGCGTCGACAACAACCCGCCGCCGCTGCCCGATGCCTATGCCCAGATCGTCAGGAGGCATGTCACCAAGCTCGGGTTGAAGGTGATGTTCGAGCCGGGCCGGCTGATCGTGGGCAATGCCGGCATCCTCGTCTCGGAAGTGATCTTCGTAAAGGAAGGCGACGCCAAGAACTTCCTCGTCGTCGACGCCGCCATGAACGATCTGATCCGGCCGACGCTCTACGATGCTTTCCATGACATCCGCCCGGTCGTGCAGCCGCCGGCGGACACGCCGCGCATGATGGTCGATGTGGTCGGCCCGGTCTGCGAGACCGGCGATTACATCGGCCTCGATCGCGATCTGCCCAGGCTGAAGGCCGGTGACCTAATTGCCGTCTCCACCGCCGGCGCCTATGGCGCGGTGCAGGCCGGCACTTACAACACCCGCTTGCTGGTGCCGGAGGTGCTGGTCGACGGCGACCGGTTCCACGTCGTGCGTCCGCGCCTGACCTATGACGACCTGATCGGGCTTGATTCCGTGCCCGACTGGCTTGCATAGAAGCTGCCCGGCCTGGATGCCGGCCGGAAGCGCTATAGCCGGTTCTGCACGAGCGCCCTGATGTCGGCGATCCTGTCCTCGTCGCGACGGTAGAACGTCCATTGCTTGATGCGCCTGACGCGCAGCAGGCCGGCTTGGGTGAGCACGCGCATATGCTCACTCAGCGTCGCCTGGGTGATGCCGAGCTTTTCGGCGATCAGCAGCGCGCAAACGCCGTCCTCGACCAGATCGCCATCCGCTTGGGCAGGGAAATGCGCGCGCGGATCCTTTAGCCAGTCGAGGATCTGCAGCCTGCGTTCGTTGGCAATCGCCTTGAAGACATCAACCTCTTGCATTTAGCCATTTTGCCAAGTTACTAATTGCTGTCAATCCCGAGGAGATCACACATGTCGCAGGGCAACACCGTCACACGCGAGCGCATTGCCGCGATGGAACCGCGCATCCGCCCCTATATCAGGCACACGCCGGTGCTGCGTGTCGACATGGCCGACTTCGACCGCACGCCGCTGACGGTCGACCTGAAGCTCGAATGCCTGCAGCATTCCGGTTCGTTCAAGGCGCGCGGCGCCTTCACCAACCTGCTGGAGCGTCCGGTCCCCGAAGCCGGCGTCGTCGCCGCATCGGGCGGCAACCATGGTGCGGCCGTCGCCTATGCCGCCATGCGGCTTGGCCACAAGGCGACCATCTTCGTTCCCGAAGTGAGTCCGGCAGCCAAGCTGGAGCGGATCCGCAGCTACGGCGCCGAGCTGATCGTCGGCGGCGCCCGCTACGCCGAGGCGCTGGCCGCCAGCGAACGTTTCGCCGAGCAGACCGGCGCCCTCCAGATCCATGCTTTCAACCAGGAGGAAACGCTGGTCGGCCAAGGCACGCTCAGGCTCGAAATCGAGAGCGATTTGCCTGGGATCGACACGCTGCTGGTCGCCGTCGGCGGCGGCGGCCTGATCGGCGGCATCGCCGCCTGGTTTGCCGGCCGCATCCGCATCATCGCCGTCGAGCCGGAGGGGGCGCCGACGCTTCACCGTGCCTTTGAGGCCGGACACCCCGTCGACGCGCCGGCCGAGGGCATCGCCGCTGATTCGCTGGCGCCAAAGCGCGTCGGCGAAATGATGTTCCCGATCGCCGAGGCCTTTGTCGAACGCTCGATCCTGGTCAGCGACGACGACATCATCGCCGCGCAGAAGGCCCTGTGGAACCGGGTCCGCATCATCTCCGAGCCGGGTGGCGCCGCGGCCTTTGCCGCCGTCCTGTCCGGCCGCTATACGCCGGCGCCGGGCGAACGCGTCGCCGTGCTGGTCTGCGGGGCGAATGCCAACCCGGCGACCTTCTGACTGCAACTATAGCGATGGGCTTCACGTTTTTTGAAAGCGCCTCGCCTTTGCCGTGTTTGCTGGTATTCTTCGAGTCGTGAGGCTTGGGCTATCCTGCCCGCCCCACAGCATGATTCCGAAAAGTGGAATCCGGTTTTCGGAACAGATCATGCTCAAGGAGATAGAGCCCCATCCCGGTTCTTTCGGGATGGAATAGGCTCTAGGAAGGGCCGATGACGCAACGACCCACCTTCAGCAGCGATCGCGGCCTGCCCGGGCGCCTTGCCTTGAGCCGGCTGGCGACGCGGGTCTCGATGATGGTCGAGCGCGGCTGGCCGTTGCTGCTTCCGCTCGTCATCGTCGCCAGCCTGTTCCTCAGCATCTCTTGGCTCGGCATCTTCTCCCGGGTGCCGGATATGGCGCGCATCGGCCTCGTCGCCGCCTTTGCCATCGCGGCATTGGCCGCGCTCTATCCGCTGCGCTTCTTCCGCCTGCCGGGCGCTGCCGAAATCGACCGCCGGATCGAGGCGGCCAATCAACTGTTGCACAGCCCGGTGCTGGTGCAGACCGACCGGCCAAGCGGCCGGGAAAGCAGCTTTTCGCAGGCGCTGTGGCGCGAACACCAGAAGCGCATGGCCGGAAAGCTCGACAGCCTCGGCGCCGACCTGCCGCGTACACGCGTGCCGGAACACGACCCCTGGGGGCTGCGCGCGGTGGCGGCACTTTTGCTCGTTACCGCCTTTGCCTTCTCCTTCGGGCCAACAGGCGGCAGGATCAGCGACGGGTTCAATGCCCATGGGGCGCATGATGCCGTGCCGCCGCGCATCGACGCCTGGGTGACGCCACCGGCCTACACCGGCAAGCCGCCGATCTTCCTGACCGCCGACGCCAACCAGGCGACGCCGACCTTCACCATTCCGGAAGGCAGCGACGTCTCGCTGCGTGTGACCGGCGGCTCGGGCGAAGAAACCCTTGCCTATGCCGACAAGCAGGGCAATTCCCGCGCCATCGACCCGGCCGGCCCCCAGGCCGCCGCCGCCAAGCCGGCGCCAACGCCGGCGACACCATCCAAAGTGCGCCAGTTCACCGGCAAGCTGACCGGTGACGGCACGCTGACGCTGACGTCGGGCGAGGACCAGCTGGGGCGCTGGGCCTTCGCGGTCATATCCGACAAGCCGCCACAGATCCGCTTCGTCGGCGAGCCGAAGCGCGCCGCCAACGGCGCCTTCGAACTCAACTACCAGATCGACGACGATTATGGCGCCGCCACCGCCAAGGCGGTGTTCACGCTCGCAGATCCGCAGGCGCCCAATGCACACCCGCTCTATAGTCCGCCTGAAATGCCGCTGTCGCTGCCGCGTCGTGGTGGAAAGTCGAACGCCGCCAGGACCTCGAAGGACCTGACCGAACATGTCTGGGCCGGCAGCAGCATCAAGCTGACGCTGGTTGCCACCGACGATGCCGGGCACACTGCATCGAGTGAGACCAAGACGCTGCTGATGCCGGAGCGGCCATTCGCCAATCCGCTGGCGCGCGCGGTGATCGAGCAGCGCCGCCTGCTGGCGCTCGACGCCAACGCCAAGCCC
>NZ_RZRQ01000416.1:0-4512 GCF_003997785.1 Mesorhizobium sp. M7D.F.Ca.US.004.01.2.1
GAACCTCAACAACATCGTCGGCGGCGCCGGCGGTGGCGCGATCCTGACCGGCATTCTCGGCGCGGTCATGGGCGCCATGAAGAAGTAAGCGGCCATTCGGTCTTTTCAAATGGGCGGCTTCGGCCGCCCATTTCCGTTTTGGGACTACTGACTGTTCGTCTTTCGAGGGGTGGACGCCCTTCGCCCGCGCCTCTACATCACCGCTGGCATAGCGAAAGGACGATCATGGGTCAGCTCAATGCCGGCATCGTGCCGGTCACACCGTTTCAGCAGAATTGCACCATCCTGTTCGACATGGACGACAAGCACGGTGTCGTCGTCGATCCGGGCGGCGACATCGACAAGGTGCTGGCGGCGCTGAAGGACAATGCGATATCAGCCGGGGCGATCTGGATAACGCATGGCCATATCGACCATGCCGGCGGCGCCATGGAGCTGAAGGAGGCGCTCGGCGTCGAGATCATCGGCCCGCACGAGGCCGACAAGTCGCTGCTCGACAATCTGGAAAACCAGGGCAGGCGTTACGGCATCGCCGGTGCGCGCAACTGTGTGCCCGACCGGTTCCTGACCGAAGGCGAGACCGTGTCGTTCGGCGGCCATGTGTTCGAGGTGTTGCACTGCCCCGGCCACGCGCCCGGCCACGTCGTCTATTACAACCGCGCGGCGAAGTTCGCCCATGTCGGCGACGTGCTGTTTCGCGGTTCGGTGGGCCGCACCGACCTGCCGGGCGGCGACCACGCGGCGCTGATCGCTTCGATCAAGGACAAGCTCCTGCCGCTCGGCGACGATATTGGCTTCATCTGCGGCCACGGTCCCGGCGGCCGCTTCGGCGAGGAGAGGCGGACCAATCCTTTTCTCGTTTAGGGCGTGCCGATATTCGCCGATCCCAAATCCTGCGGTGTTCCAAACAAAAAAAGCGCTGGCCTTGCGGTCAGCGCTTTTTGTTTGGGGGCAGGGATGCCTCAGTTGGCAGTGCAGAAATGCTGTTCGCCGTCATTGCCGGTGAACGTGCCGGTACGGGAATTGAAGCTGCGGTAGCGGTCCGAGCAGTATTCGTACCAGTCACGCGTCCACGGCTCGGCATAACGATCGGCGTAGACAACCCTCGGTTCCGCATAGTAGCGGCGGACCGGTGCCGGGCGCACCACAACGTCACGATCGTAGTAACCGTCATCGTAGTAGCGGTCAGCGTAGGGCGGGGGCTGGTCATTGGCCAACGCGCCACCGATCAGCGCGCCGGCCGCGAGGCCGAGGACGCCGGCGGCGATCGCATCGCCATTGCCGTGATGGCCGTGATGGCGCCAGTCACGCGCATTGGCGGCGGGCAAGGTTGCGAGCGTGGTGGCGGCCACGGCAGCGGCCAGGACGGCGGTTTTGAAAATTCGGTTCATGTCGGTCTCCTTCGTACCGGCCCGTGCAGTTTCGGGGGATGCGGTCCGGCTTTACCAAAGACTAATATGCGACCGTGGCTGAACGGGGGCTGAACGGATTTCGACGTGTTTATTCAAAACAGACGTCAAAGATCACACGCTCTCAAGGGGCGAAACCGCCCGCCGCAGCCGGTCTGAAGCCGGCTCAGCCGACCGACAGGTTGACGGCTTTCGGACCCTTGCCACGCTTATCCGGCTCCGTGTCGAATGACACTTTCTGGCCATCCTCGAGACCGGGAAGACCGGACGCCTGCACGGCCGAAATATGGACGAAAACATCCTTCGCGCCATCATCGGGCGTGATGAAGCCGAAGCCCTTGGCATGGTTGAAGAATTTGACGGTGCCGGTCTGCGGCATGGGAAGCTCCTTTGTCCCATAAATTCCAGTCTCGGGCCGGCAAATGCCCGAGTGGAAATTTGTCCTTTATTTTAGCGTCATCGGCAAGAGAAAGTTTTGCGGGCACCTGAAGCGCCTCGCGACTCGCTTTAAGTCTTTGTTTTCATGCGTATCGTTCCCCCAAACCCGAGACCACCTTTGAGCGACATGCATTAAGGTCTGTCGATATTCAGGTGAGGCCGGCCTGCAAATGGCCGTTCCCTGCGCTTCCGGTGCTCACGTACCCAAACGTACGCTCCGCTCCGGTTCTCGGTATCAGCCATTTTCGGCTCGGCCTCGCCTGAATCTCAACAGACCTTGGTCTGCTTTTTCGGTACGAAAAAGGCGCGACGAAGATCGCCGCGCCTTTCAAAATTCAAATCCCTCTCCAAGCCAGGTTCAGGCATTGGAGCCTCCGTCGCGCGTCCGAGAGACGTGCGGCGTGCCGATGGCTCAGGCAGCGCGGAGGTTGACGGCCTTGGGGCCTTTGCCCATGCGGTCCGGCTCGACGTCGAAGGTGACCTTCTGGCCGTCGACGAGCGTGCGCAGGCCCGAAGCCTCGATCGCGGAAATATGGACGAACACGTCCTTGGCGCCACCATCGGGCGTGATGAAACCGAAGCCTTTGGTCGCGTTGAAGAATTTAACGGTGCCGGTCTGGGCCATTGGGGAAACTCCTTCACCCGTTCAGTCTTTGGTGGTCCTGCCCGCCGCCTGGCGCAAAGGGCAGTTCCCGGTGGTTGCTTCGGCAGTCATGCATTGGCGCATGGTCAAACCCCCCGCCGAAAACGGGGCCGTCAGAGATTCACAGTATCGGGGAAAGGTCGTCCAAAACGTTCCGCTCTCCGGGTCGCAAATGCCCGAACACGGAATTTATCGCACGGAAACGTGATGGTTGCAAGATAGCGCCGCGGGCCGCCGCACTGGCGCATCCCGACGCATGAATCGACTGACCTGAGCATCGATCGGCCCGGCATAGGCTTGCTTGCCGGCCGGGTCATCGGCCAGAGCCGGGCCACGAATGGGCCAGATGTCGAGGTGGCCGAGGAAGCTGATGCCGCCCACGGCCCAGGCGCCGTTTCCGGCTGTAATGGCTGCAAACGGGGGTTGCATTTGGCAAGGGAATGGCGAGGATCGGCAACTGGGACGCGATCGTGGGAGATCATCATGAAATTTCTGGCGGCAATCTTTTCGCGACAGGGTTTTGCCATCCTGTTGCTGTCGGCAATTCTTGCCGCCTGCACCGTCGTGGTCGATGACGGACCAGGGCCGCGCCCGCGTCCGCCACGGCCCGAACCGCAGTATTGCAGCAAGCAGTACGAGCCGGTCTGTGCCCGGCGCGGCGGCGACCGCCAGACTTTTGCCAATGCCTGCCTTGCCGACCGGGCCGGCTATCGCATCGTGCGCGACGGTCCGTGCCGCGACGGTGGTGGTGGCGGTGGTGGTGAAGAGCAGACGTTCTGCACCCGCGAATATGCGCCGGTGTGCGCTCGCCGGCACGGCGAGATGCGTACCTTCCCCAATTCCTGCGAAGCCCGCGCCGCGGACTATCGCGTCGTTGGCGACGGACCGTGCTGAGGGGCAGGGCGATATCCGCAGGACATGATCAGATCAGCAAAGGCGTGTGAAGATTGAAGCGCGCGCTGCCGGTCACGGTGCCGGATACGCCCCGTCGGCCGGGCCGGCGTAAAGCTCGCTGCCATCGTCGTCGCAAATGCGCAGGCGATCGGGGATTTGCGGCATGGCGAGCGTGTGGAACAGCGCGGTAGCACCCTGCAGCGCGGCGCGCAGGTTCGGCGCTTCCAGCGATACCTTGTCGAGCGTGGCTTCGTCGGCGTCGCGCGACCGGTAGAACTCGATGACGAAGTTCAAGCGCGCCTCCGTGGCAGAGCATTGCGCGGGCCTGTTCAATCAATTCGCCGCCTCACATAGGGACGGAGAGGGCGCACGAGGCGCGCCCTCCAGTTTGTCAGCCCTTCGATTTCGGCTTCAGGCTGCTCTCCGCCTGTTTGACCGACGAGCCGAACGGGGAGGCGGGCTTGGCCACGACCTTGTCCTTCTTCGGCTTGCGTGTCTCGCGGTTGCTTCGCTGTTGACCCTTGGACATGTCGTGCTCCTGCTGTGTGTTGGCTTGGCTTTGCGGTGGGGATCTCAGACGGTGACAACCGGGCTGTCGGCAACAACCGGGTCGGCCGGTTCGAGATTGTCTTCGGTGGTGACCCGCTCATGGGTCTCCTGCTCGCTGCGGATGCGGTATTGCGGCGAGCCGTCCTTGACCGGCAGCCTGCTCTTGATCTGGAACAGTTCGGCGGTCTTCTGGACGAGGCCGGTGCGGCTCTTCATGCGCACGGTCTGACCGATCGCAAACTGGTGCGCGGGCGTGTCGGTGCGCGGGCGCGCATTCTGCTGGAAACGGATCATGCTGCATTCTCCCTGTCGCGCTTCAGCGCTGTTTCGAGTTCGAGGTAATCGATGGCGACAAGCTGGCTGGTGGGCGGGTTTTTCACTGCCCTTGCCGGCAGATGGATGAAGGTGGCGACGCGGCGCCAGGCAAGCCGCGACATGCCCTCGATCAGCTCTTCGTCGTGATCGATGTCGTAGTCGCCGGCCGGCAGCTGCCCTTCCAGTCCGCCGAGCACGAAAGGTGCCGCGAAATGCGCGATGGAGTGGGTGGTGCGGTCCGGCATTGTCTTACCTGTGCAAAGC
>NZ_RZRQ01000417.1:0-4486 GCF_003997785.1 Mesorhizobium sp. M7D.F.Ca.US.004.01.2.1
CCCGATGTGGCGGTGCTGGGATCTGGCGATGAGCACCTGCTTGTGGCCTATCTCATCGGTACCGAGGGCAGTCAGGTCAGTCTGGCGGCCATAGTGCCGGAAT
This sequence comes from Mesorhizobium sp. M7D.F.Ca.US.004.01.2.1, assembly GCF_003997785.1. NCBI lineage: Bacteria > Pseudomonadati > Pseudomonadota > Alphaproteobacteria > Hyphomicrobiales > Phyllobacteriaceae > Mesorhizobium > Mesorhizobium sp. M7D.F.Ca.US.004.01.2.1. The sequence continues at coordinate 104 of NZ_RZRQ01000417.1, forward strand.
TGGTGGTGGACCTGTGGGATACGGCCCAGCGCGGTGACTGGCCGGCGGCGATCGCCTTGCATCGGCGACTCTATCCGCTCGCGACTGCCATCTATCGCGAAGCTCCGGCGTTTCGCGCGACGGCCCGGCTAAAAGCCTGCCTGAAGATCCTCGGACACATTGAAAACGACCTTATGCACCCGCCCGCACTGGCGCTGCCGCCTGAGGAATACACGAAGCTGGAAAAGGCCCTCGAAAAAGCGATCTGACGGTCCTGCGTCAGCTCGCCGAACCGCGCCCGCACTCAGCAGCATTACCTCGGGGCTCGGTTGGCAAGGTTTCTTGGCATCCCCAATAATCCGATCTATCGCCCCAACATCGCTGCGGTGTTTTTCGGGGCGTGCTGCTGATCAAGATTGAAGGAACGCGCAGGTCCGGCGCATCGGAAACCTACTGGCAGATCTGGTATCGACAAAATGGGTCTTGCCCTGTGCGCCAGCACATGCTGTCGCCGCCGATGGGCGCGTCTTGGCGGACCTTCCGGAATCGCGCCTGGCGACTCCAATCAATACACTTGGCGCTGTCGCTGGTCGAAAGCGCCTTGATGCTCCACGATGCCGGGATCATCGCTAGCGACTGTTCTGCCATTGAGGGCTGGGGTCATTGAGCTGAAGGGGGCCAGCGTCGACCCATCTGCAAGAGGCAGCGTCAGCGTAACGCGAAAACCTGGATCTCCACTTTCAACCTCGGGTCGGCCAGACGGCCTTCGACGCAGGCTCTGGCAGGGGCCGCACCTTGCGGGACCCATTTTTCCCAGACCGAATTCATTGCGTCGAAATCCTTGATGTCGGGCAGCCAGACATAGGCGTAGGCGATCTTCAACTTGTCTGTCCCGGCTTCTGCGAGAAGCCGGTCTATCTTGGCCAGCGTATCGGCTGTCTGCGTGAGGATATCGCCATCGCGATTGTCGGCGACCTGTCCTGCGGTGACGACCATGGTACCGGCAAGGGGGAATTCAACAAGTTCGCTGAGCTTGGGAGAGGTATGACTGCGCTTGATCACTTGCAAAGCCCTTGCACCGTGGAAACCAATGAAGTGATAGGCTCGCGCGATCAAAACGAAAAACGAGTTTTAGCGACGTTGATTGTTCAGTTTTTCTGGCAACCGAGGTTCAGTGCCGGCAGATTTCAGGCTTGGCCGATCGGCATTTCGCCCAAATGAATGCCTCATTTGCACCGGCAACGTTGTTTGGGGGGCAATATTGGCAGACGGACTTTGACCCATTGACCACGTGATTCAAACGCGAGCAGATCGGCTGTCTGGCGTGGCTTGTCTGACTGTCGCAGGTGTTGTCAATGGAGAGACTCCACTGACCCGACAACAATCTTCATCAAGCCTCGCGAGGCGGGCACCAAGGAGATCAGGAGCGTCGGGAGGTACGCCGCTGATATATGCCCGCCCCGCGAGCTCTTATTGGTCAGGCTGCAATATTGCCTCGCGCCTGCAGCTTGCCAATGGTTTGCTTGATTGTGCCAACCACGCGCTCACGTTCGGGACCAACAAGTGGCAGACGGGGCGCTCGGGTCCACTCAGGGCTGCCGCAGACGAGATGTTCTGCCAGCTTGATATATTGGACGAGCTTGACATGCACATCGAGATGGAAGGCCGGTGTCATGATGCGGTAGAGACTGCGGGCTTCGTCGAAGCTGCCTTCAGCGCATAGATTGAAGATAGCAACACATTCCTCGGGCCAGGCATTGGTCATTCCCGAAACCCAGCCGGTGGCGCCAAGCGCCATGCTTTCGAGGATCAGGTCGTCGACACCACAGAAGATGCGATAGCGGTCGCCAAGCTCGTTATACATGTCAGTTATGCGACGAATATCACCAGTCTCCTCCTTGATACAGACGATCGACGGTACATCTGCGAGATCCTTCAAGATATCCGGTGTGACGTCGACGCCGTATGCAATCGGATTGTTGTAAATCATGATCGGGATGCCGCAGGCCTTGGCGATGTTCCTGTACCACGCGGCAGTCTCGCGTGCGTCAGTCTTGTAGCCCAGGCTCGGAAAGACCATCAGCCCTTCGGCGCCATAGCCCTCAAAGGTCTTGGCCGTCTTGGCAGCGCCTTCGCTTGACAATTCGGCGAGGCCAGAAAGCAGCGGGACGCGACCGCCAATGGCTTCCTTGGCGCCTCGGATGACCATCTCCTTTTCAGACGGCAACAGCGAAGCGTTCTCGCCCAGCATCGGGAGCACGACAATGCCGGAGACGCCGTTGGAGATCAGTCGGTCGATGCTCTTTTGAGTGGCCTGCAGATCGATCTCGCCGGACTGCTTCATCTTGGTGGTCACAGCGGGAAAAACGCCTTTCCAGTCAGCCATGTTCTTAACCTTCCTATTTATCTGAAATTGTTACGGTTTTCTGCTTTGTATCCAATATGCAATTAATGCGGTCAGTTGTCCATATGGCACCTCGCATTCTATGCAAAACGTGAGGCTGAGTAGGGTGCAAGGTCGATGGAACTCGGCCCGAGGCCAATCAACTCGGCAACAAGTCGCGCTGTCGGCGCAGCCTGCGTCAGCCCGAGATGGCCGTGGCCGAAGGCGTAGATCGCATTGCTCGCGCCTGTGGCCCTGCCTATTACCGGCAAGGAGTCGGGTGTGGTCGGCCGTTGGCCCATCCAGACAGTGCCTGACCTCAAGGTAAGCTTGGGCACCGCCCGCCGGCCAAGCTCCATCAGCACTTCGGAACGACGGAAATTGGGTTCCGCCACAAGCCCCGTGAACTCGGCAGCTCCGCCAATGCGCAGACGCCGCTCAAGCGGTGTGACGACAAACTTCTGCTCAGCGAAAATGATCTCATGGTTGATTTCGATTCCGTCGGAATCGACCGTGGTGTTGTATCCGCGCTCGCTCTCCAGCAACACCCGGTCACCCAGCATCGCGGCAAGGGCGGCCGACCACGCGCCTGATGCGATGATGACCGCATCCGCTTTTGATACGCCACCCCTTGCCAACCTCACCGAAGTGACCGCGCGATCTTGGATCTCGAAGCCCGTCACCTCATCGGCAATGATAGTGGCCCCGCGTTGGCGAACGAAGGCCAACAGACGCTCTACAATGCGTTTGGGGTCGGCGACATGACTCCAGGATGGCATGTAGATGCCAGTCTCGAAACGATCGGAGAGGTCCGGTTCCCTATCACGCAGTTCGGTTGCCGAAAGCACCGACCACTTGATGCCGTGGTCCCGACGCAGCGCCCATTCGGTCGCGTCCGCGTTGAAAGCCTGCCTGGTGGAATAGACAGTTATTGCACCAACCCGCTTCAGATCACCGGCAAGCCCAATCCTATCCATGAGCGGGACCAAGTCATCATAAACAAGCGCGTTCAGGGCGCTCAGCGCACCGGCTATCCGACGCACCTCGCCGATGCGCCCCGCTTTCAGGAAGGCGATCAACCAAGGCAACATACTGGGAGCATGCGCCCAATTGACGAACAACCGACCAACAGGATCCATGAGCCATCCGGGCACCTTCCAGACAAGGCCAGGTACCGAAGCCGGCACGACTTCGGTGACCGCTATGCCGCCGGCGTTGCCCCACGAGCATTTCTCGCCTTCGGGCGTGCGGTCCACCACGGTGACGCGCATTCCAAGCCCCAGCAGGCGCTCGGCGCAAGCAAGCCCGACGATTCCCGCTCCGATAACGACGACGTGAGGGGTCATGGCGCCTGGTCAATTCCCCATGCCGTAGTGCGTCGGCAGCCAAAGGGTGAGTTGTGGAAATGCCGCAATTACCACCAGCATAACCAGGAGCACGAAGAAGAACGGCAGGATTGCTTTCGTCGCCGACCAGATGTCCACCCGCGCAATCGCGGCGCTGATGTAAAGGCACAACCCAACCGGCGGATGTATGAACGAGAGACCGACATTTGCCAGCACGATGATGGAGAAGTGCAGGGGGTCGAGACCGTATTGCTTTGCCAGAGGCACAAGGATCGGCATAAGCACGATCAAGGCTGGCAGTGCATCCATGATCATGCCCACAGCCAGAAAGACAACATTCACGATAAGAAGGAACTCAACTGCGTTGTGCGCAAAAGAGGTGATGAATTCGGCGATCTGGTGAGGCACCTGTTCGAAGGTGAAGAAGAAGGACAGGGCGCTGGCCATGCCTATTACCAAGAGTACGGCGCCAGTGGAACGGCAGGCTTCCACCATCAGCGTTGGCAGGTCGGACACACGCAACTCGCGATAAACAAAGAGACTGACGAGCCCACCATAAATTACGGCGATTCCAGCTGCTTCGGTCGGCGTGAAAAACCCTCCGCGTATGCCGCCTAGGATAATGCCAGGCATCAGCAGCGCCGGAATACTCTCGACCAGGACGCGCTTCCACTC
>NZ_RZRQ01000418.1:0-4465 GCF_003997785.1 Mesorhizobium sp. M7D.F.Ca.US.004.01.2.1
CGCATCTGCGGGTCGTGCGCAACACGCTGACGCACGAGATTTCCAGCGTTGCCTTCATGCGCGGTGATCATGGGCGCGGCGATCATGGCTCGGCCGCGCGCCGCAAGGCGGAGGACAAGTCATGAGCCCGCGCCGCACCGACGCTGGCGGCCGTATCGACCGGCTGAAAACCATCCGCTTCACCTTCGATGGCGCTGCCTACACCGGCCATGCCGGCGATACGCTGGCGTCGGCCCTGCTGGCCAAGGGCGTCACGCTGTACGGACGTTCGTTCAAATACCACCGCCCGCGCGGCCTGCTGACAGCCGGCGTCGAGGAGCCCAACGCCCTGGTGACGGTGCTGAAGGGCGAGGTTCGCGAACCCAACATTCCGGCGACCATGGTCGAGATCCATGACGGGCTGGTCGCCATCAGCCAGAACCGCTTTCCATCGCTTGCCTGGGACATCAATGCCGTCAACCAGCTTGGCGGCAAGATCCTGTCGGCCGGGTTCTACTACAAGACCTTCATGGGACCTGTGTTCGGTCCGGTCAAAGGCACGCGCTTCTGGATGTTCTGCGAGCATTTCATCCGCCGCGCCGCCGGTCTCGGCAGCGCCGGATCGGCGAAGGACCCGGCCCGCTACGAACGCATGAACGCCTTTTGCGACGTGCTGGTGGTCGGCTCCGGCCCGGCCGGTCTGATGGCCGCCAAGGCCGCCGCCGATCAGGGCGCGCGCGTCATGCTGGCCGATCTCGAGCCGCGTTTCGGCGGCTCGGCCAACTGGTCGGATGAAACGATCGACGGCGCGCCGGCCGCCGATTGGGCTCGCCGTATCGTCGCCCAGCTCGCAGGCCGTGACAATGTCCGGCTTTTGCCGCGCACCACGGTGTGGGGCTACTACGACAACAACACGCTTGCCGCGCTCGAACGGGTCAGCGACCACAAGGAGCAGCCCGCCAAGGGCGAGCCGCGCCATCGCTACTGGGCGATCCGCGCCAAATCCGTGGTCCTGGCCACGGGTGCTTTTGAGCGGCCGCTGGTCTTCCCCGGCAATGACCGGCCAGGCGTGATGCTGGCGCATGCCGCCGAGCGCTATGCCAACGAGTTCGGCGTGCTGCCGGGCGAGCGGATCGCGCTGTTCACCAACAATGACAGCGCCTATCGGGCGGCCGTCGCCTTGAAGAAAGCTGGTGCCGCGGTCGTCGCCATCGCCGATGTCAGGCCGGAACTTTCGCCGGAGATGCGCAGGCTGGCCGCGGAAGCCGAGGCTGAGATCTTCGCCGGCCATGCCGTCGTCGCCACCGAAGGCGGCAAGGCGCTGTCCGGCCTCAAGCTGCAACGCTTCGACATGACCAATGGCGCGCTCATCGGCGATGCACGCAGCATCCATGCCGATTGCCTGCTGATGTCGGGCGGCTGGTCGCCGACCATCCATCTGGCCAGCCAGGCCGGCGCCAAGGCGGAATGGAATGCCGCGCGGCAGGCCTTCCTGCCGCCGAAACCAACGCAGCAATGGATCGGCGCCGGCGCCTTCACCGGCAGTTTTTCGACGCTCGAAGCGCTCGCCGAAGGACGCGCCGCCGGTCTGGCTGCGGCCGGTGGACAGAGCACGCCTTCTGTATTGCCGGTGGTAGAAGCCGTGCCCGGTGATCCCGATCCCGCCCCGGTGTTCGAGATCAGGGCCAAGGGCAAGAGCTTTGTCGATTTCCAGCACGACGTGACAGCCGAGGACGTCCGGCTAGCGCATCGCGAAGGCTTCGTCTCGGTCGAGCATCTGAAGCGCTACACCACGCTCGGCATGGCGACCGACCAGGGCAAGAGCTCCAACGTCCCTGGCCTTGCCATCATGGCCGAAGCGCTGGGCAAGCCGATCCCCGAGGTCGGCACGACGCGCTTCCGGCCACCCTTTGCGCCCGTGTCGATCGGCTCGCTGGCTGCGGAACGCTTCGGCGACCTGAAGCCCGAGCGGCTGACGCCGATGCATGACTGGCATCTCGCCAATGGCGCCACGATGTATTCCGCCGGCCTCTGGTACCGCCCGATGATCTATGGCCATGCCGGCGAGACGGTCGAGCAGGCCTATGTGCGGGAAGCCAAGGCGACACGCGACAGCGCCGGCATCGTCGATGTCTCGACGCTGGGCAAAATTGCCGTACAAGGGCCCGACGCCGCCCTATTCCTCGACCGCGTCTACACCAACATGTTTTCGACGCTGGCCGTCGGCAAGGCACGCTACGGTCTGATGCTGCGCGAGGACGGCCTAGCCTTCGACGACGGCACCACCTGGCGGCTCGGCGAGCAGGATTTCCTGATGACCACCACCACGGCCAATGCCGGCAAGGTGATGCAGCATCTGGAATATTTCCTCGACGTGATCTGGCCGGAGCTCAAGGTCCACGTCGCCTCGGTGACCGACGAATGGGCAGGCGCCGCGATCGGTGGGCCAAAGGCTAGGGAGATCCTCGCCAAATGTGTCACCGGCACATCGGTCGACAATGCCACCCTGCCCTTCATGGGCATCGTGCGCGGCGAGATAGCAGGCGTGCCGGTAATGATCTGCCGGCTGTCCTTCTCCGGTGAAATGGCGTTCGAGGTCTATTCCGGCGCCGGCTACGGCACCCATGTCTGGGAAGCGCTTGTTGAAGCCGGCAAGCCGTTCGGGCTGGTTACCTACGGGCTCGAGGCGCTGGGCACGATGCGCATCGAAAAGGGTCATGTCACCGGCGCCGAGATCGACGGCCGCACCACGGCGCGCGACCTGCATCTCGACTGGATGCTGTCGAAGAAGAAGCCGTTCATCGGCTCGGCGATGATGGATCGCGAAGGCCTGATCGCGTCTGACCGTCTGGAACTGGTCGGCCTGATTTCGCTCGACAACAAGCCGCTCAACGGTGGCGCTCACATCGTCGAAGAGGTTGACGAAGCCAATCCGCACGGCTCGATCGGCCACATCACCGCCTGCTGCTACTCGCCGGCGCTCGGCAAGCATATCGCGCTGGCACTGGTCAAGGGCGGCAAGGCACGGCGCGGCACGCGCGCCCACGTCTCCGACCCCTTGCGCAACCGGTTCGGACCGGTCGAGATCGTCTCCAACCACTTCTTCGACCCGGACGGGAGCCGCATGCATGGTTGAGCGCCAATCACCGCTTGAGCCGGAATTTCACGTCGGCTCGCATGGCAATTTCGAGCACGGCGTCGAAATCATACTGACCGAGACCAGGCCCGGCTCGATTGTGCAGCTCGCCGCTTGGCCGGGCGAGGAGAAGAGGCTGATTGCAGCCATCCGCACCGTCACCGGGCTTGCTCTGCCCGATGGCGCCGGCGGTGGCCTGAGCGACGGCGTGAAGTCGGTGTTCGGCTTCGCGCCGGGAAAGTTCACTGTTGCCGACGAGGCCGAAGGGCTGGCCGCGGCCTTTGCCAAAGTGGTGACCCCGGCAATTGGTACGGTGACTGACCTGTCGCATGGTCGCACCGCCGTTCGTATTGCCGGGCCGAAGGCCGAATGGGTGCTGGCGAAATTCTTCGCCATCGACTTTTCGCTGCCGGCCTTTCCGGTTGGCGCCGGCCGCTCGACCGCCCATCACGATGTCTTCGCCCAGATCCAGCGCACCGGCGCCGACCAGTTCGACATCTACGTCTTCCGCTCGTTCGCACGCTCGTTCTGGAAGGCGCTCTGCCATGCCAGCGAGGAAGTCGGCTACGAGGTGCAGTAAGCGGCGCGGCCTGACGGCCGCATCGCTTCTGCTTCTGGCATCAAGGCCAGCCGGTTCTGCCGCTAGAGAATCGTGCCGCAGGCGCCCATGGTGGAAATATGGGGCCGCCCAACCGGCCCAAGGGATGAAAATCCCGTCTCACAGTCGGCACATTCGTTTGGTTCGAACATCTCCATGACCGCTGAACTATCCGCCGGCGCCACGGATCGCGCCGATGTGCCGGCCAGAGCCTTGCTCCTGCTGCCGCTGACGGTCGCCTGCGGTGTCTTCATGACCAGCCTCGACCAGAATGTCGTGGTGACGGCGCTGCCGGGCATCAGCGAAAGCCTCGGCCGTCCGCCAAGCCAGCTCGGCCTGCTCATCACTGTCTATGTCGCCAGCCTGATCATCTCGATGCCGCTTGGCGGTTGGGCCGCCGACCGCTTCGGCCTGCGCAACGTCTACTGCTTTGCCTTGCTGGTGTTCGCCGCCTCGTCGGCCCTGTGCGGACTGTCGAACGATATCCGGATGCTGGTTGGCGCCCGCGCACTGCAAGGCTTTGGCGGCGCCTTGATGGGCACGCTCGGCCAGGTCGTCATCCTCTCGACCTTTCCGCGCAGCCGCACGCTCAAGATCAACATGTATATCTCGCTGGCCGGCCAATCCGGACCGCTGGTCGGCCCGCTCGTCGGCGGCGCGCTGACCACCTACATTTCCTGGCGCTGGATCTTCTTCATCAATGGGCCGTTCGCGCTGGCGGCGGCAGTTCTTGCCGCCTCGCTGTTTCCGAC
>NZ_RZRQ01000419.1:0-4434 GCF_003997785.1 Mesorhizobium sp. M7D.F.Ca.US.004.01.2.1
AGCATGCGCAGCCTGTCGGCAGCCAGCACCGGGTCGAGCGCGATTTTCGCGCCACTCTTGGCAAGCGCCACGATTGCCGCTTCGAATTCGCCGGGCTCATGCGGCTCGGCGAGTTGGGTGAGGTAGGCCGCGACCTGACGCGAGAATTTGCGCTTATCCATGAACAGCTGGTGCGACCCATCGGCGGCGAGGATGGCGAAGCCGAGCGCCAGCGGTGTGTGGGGAACGTCACCGCCACGGATGTTGAAGGCCCAGGCGATGGAGGAGGGGTCGGTCAGCACGGCATGGGTGGCACCGTCCTCGGCGATCGCAATTGCCAGCCGCCCCAGCTTGTCCTTGGCGAGTTCGCCGGCGAAGCCGATCGGATGAAGCTCGACGGGCGTCACCGGCGCCTCGGGCTGATCCTTCCAGATGATGTCGATCGCGTTCTTGTCGAGCGGCACCAGCACCGCACCTGATTTGTCGGCCGAGGCCTGCAGCGCCTTGATCTCGCTGATCGTGTGCAGCCATGGATCGAAGCCAAGCCGCGCGCCCTTGCCGATGTTATCCTTGAGCCAGACGGCCGGCGGGTTGTCGACCAAGCTTTCGATTGAAAAGACATCGAGATCGACCTCGCTGCGTACCTGCAGCGTGTAGCGCCCGTCGACAAAGACGAAGGCGCGGTCGCGCAGGACGATGGCGACACCGGCCGAGCCGCTGAAGCCGGTCAGCCATTTCAGCCGCGCCGAACGGTCGGCGACATATTCACCCTGGTGCTCGTCGGCGCGAGGCACGATAAAGCCATCCAGCCCGTTGGCTTCAAGCCATTGGCGCAGCAACGCCACGCGCGGCTTGCCGACGGCCGGGTCGCCCGCGGAATCGAAGGTCTGGAACATGGTGGGCCTCCTGCAGTCAGCACAACCGTAGCGTACGGTCGCGGAAATCGGAATCGATTTCCGGCTGGGCGCAACCTGCTACAGCATCGCTTGACTGACAACCGGCGGAACTTGGTCCAGCTCGGTCGTTGCCGGCCTATCTGCCTCAATGCTTGAGGTGAATCGTCACCCAGCCCTCGCGGTGCAAGGTGCGCACGTGGCGAAAATTCTGGCCGACATAGGCCGAGACGACGGCGTCGCGCTGGCGGTCGAGAATGCCTGACAGCACGATCGAGCCGCCAAGCGCGATGTGACCTGCCATTTGCGGCGCCAGCCGCATCAGCGGCCGCGCCAATATGTTGGCGACGATGAGATCGAAAGGCGCACGTTTGCCGAAGATCGGATGGTGGAAGCCCGGCGCGGTCACGGTCTCCACCAGCGCCTTGACGTGGTTGAGTCGTGCATTGGCGGCAGCGACTCTCACCGCCACCGGATCGATGTCGGTCGCCAGCACCGGAATATGCGCCAGCTTGGCGACGGCAATCGCCAGCACAGCGCTGCCGGTGCCGAGGTCGAGCGCATTGCGCGGACGCTCGCGCCGCACTACCTTTTCTAGCATTTCCAGGCAGCCGGCTGTAGTGCCGTGGTGACCGGTGCCGAAGGCGAGGCCGGCCTCGATTTCGATGGCGAGCTCGCCGCTGTGGCGCTTTCTGCGGTCATGCGCGCCGTGGACGAAGAAACGGCCGGCGCGCACCGGCTTCAGCTCTTCCAGCGAATGCGCCACCCAGTCGATGTCGGGCAGGACCTCGCGCTCGACCGGCTTCGACAGGGAAAGCCCGGCAAGGATGTCCTTCAAGCGAGTTTCGACCATTTCGATGTCGCCATCGGCATAGAGCGACACTTCGTGGATGTCTCTGTCCTCGTCGACCTCCAGGACGGCGATCGGCAGGCCCTCTTCCTCGAAGGCCGCCTCGAGCGCCGCGAAAATGCTGATAGACTCGATCTTTCCGGTGATAAAGTAGAGGCGCGTCTGGGTCATGAAATGTGTTTCTTTTTGAGCATGATCTCAGGACAAACGGGGTTTCCGTTTGTCCGAGAAAACCGGTTCCCACTTTTCGGGATCAAGCTCTAGCCTTTCGCCGCCAGCCGCTTCAGTTTGGCGACGGCCGTGTCCGAACTTTCGCCATACGCGATGGTGCCCGCAAAGTCGCCCTTGGCGTTGAGCAGCAGCACCGAGGCGGTGTGATCCATCGTGTAGTCGCCGTCGCCGGTGTCGACCTTCTTCCAGTAGATGCCGAACGACTTGGCCATCGCATGGACCTTGTCCGGATCGCCTGTAATGCCGGTGATGCGGTCGGAGAAATTGCTGACATAGGCGTTCATGACATCGGGCGTGTCGCGCTCCGGATCGACCGAGACGAAATAGGCGTGCAGGTTCTTGCCGTCGTCGCCGAGCGTCTTCAGCCAGCCGGCCAGTTCGAACAGCGTGGTCGGGCAGACCTCGGGACAATGGGTGAAGCCGAAGAAGACGACGCTGGGCTGGCCCCTGAAGGCGGCCTCGGTGATCGGCGCGCCTTTCTGGTCGACCAGCGTAAAGGCGGCGCCGAAGGGCTCGCCGCCATAGTGACCGCGGTACCAGTCGAAGGTTAGCCAGCCGATGCCGGCCGCCATCAGGACGAGAATGCCGACCAGGATAGAACGCATCATCAGAAAAGTCCGTCTGCAGAAATCGTCGCGCCGGCTCAATGCCACGCCTGTGTGACAGTCTTAGCGGTTCGGCCCCGCGCAGGCAAAGTGCCGCGTTGCCGCAACCGCGGTGGTGTTGATGTATCTGCTTGCAAAGCCGGGCTGTTCGCCCCACCTGTGACCGGCAACTCGAACCGCAGGAGGCACCCTTGCACGGACTGATTGGGCGAAAACTGATCGGCGGCGCGTTGGCCGCGTGCGTTGTCCTTGGCGCCGGCGCCGCCGTCGCCGAGGAAGTCGGCAAGGTCGGCGTCGATTGGCTCGGCAACGACATCATCGTCGAGGCGATCAAGGATCCGAAGGTGGAGGGCGTGACCTGCCACGTCTCCTATTTCGATCGCGGCATCATCGATCGCCTGCACAAGGGAAACTGGTTCGAGGATCCGTCCGATTCCTCGATCTCCTGCCGCCAGACTGGTCCGATCACCATCGGCGACATCGACATGGGCGAGAGCGGCGAGGAAGTGTTCAAGCAAGGCATCAGCCTGATCTGGAAGAAGCAGGTGGTGAACCGCATCTACGACAAGGCCAATGAGACGCTGATCTATCTCTCGCATTCGCGCCAGGTGCAGAACGGCTCGGCCAAGATGTCGGTTACCACCGTACCGCTCTACGGCCAGAACGTGGTGTGGAGCAAAGGCAAGCCGCAATGAGCGGAGCGAACTCCTTCGCGCAATTGGTCTGACGGACAATTGCTCGCGACTTGCGGGAGCAATTGCTCTGACGTAAAGCCGCCAGCATGGACCGTTCCGAAAACCTTGTCCCGAAAGACCCCGAGCCGCGCATCCATCCGACCGCGGAGCTGAAAGCGTGCAAGCTCGGCCGCTATGCCTCGATCGGTGAGCGGGTGGTGCTGCGCGAGGTCACGGTCGGCGATTTCTCCTATTTCGAACGCCACTCGGAAGCGATCTACACGACGATCGGCAAATTCTGTTCGATCGCCGCCAACAGCCGTATCAATGCGCTAGAACATCCCATCGAGCGGCTGACCCAGCACAAGCTCAGCTACCGGCCGAACGAGTATTTTCGCTGGCTGGGCGTCGACGCCGCATTCCGCGCGCGGCGGCAAGCGAAAGCCGTGACCATCGGCCATGATGTCTGGATCGGCCACGGCGCGGTGATCATGCCCGGGATCACCATCGGCAATGGCGCGGTGGTCGGCGCCAACGCAGTGGTGACGCAGGACGTGCCGCCCTATGCAATCGTCGCAGGGGTGCCGGCGAAGGCGCTTCGGCCACGCTTCGCTCCGGATATTGCGGCGCGGATCGAAGCTCTCGCCTGGTGGGACTGGCCGGTCGAAAAGCTCGCCAGAGCGGTTCCCGACATGCAGGCAATGCCGATCGAAGTCTTCCTCGATCGCTGGGAAAACGACGCCGTTTGAGTTGCCAAAAACAGGTCGACGCTAGCCGGGCGGCGCTTTCGGGAGACCATGCTCCGCGCTCTGCGGACTGAAACCCCTTCCGCCATGCGGGGGTGGCGCAGCGGAAGGGGCTGGAGGTAAACCGCTGTGAAGCGGAAGGAACAGGCTCTCTTGCCTGTGGGGTTACTGTGCCATTGAACCCATAAGGTGTGTTTTCGTCCGCATTCTCTTTATGCGTGTATTCAATTGTGCCTGAGGTATTTGTCCGCGTCGGGAACCTGAAACGGTCGCCGGTTGTTTCTCATCGCGCCGCTGCGTTGAGGGATTTCGACAGATGGAAAAGCTTTTCACCAAGATCGCCAACTGGGTCGCCCATATAGCCGGCCTGCCGCCGACATTTGCCGTCTGCTGCCTGATCGTCGTCGTCTGGGCGGTAAGCGGTCCGTTCTTCGGCTTTTCGGACACATGGCAGCT
>NZ_RZRQ01000041.1:0-27183 GCF_003997785.1 Mesorhizobium sp. M7D.F.Ca.US.004.01.2.1
GGCTAGCGCCTTACGTCCGGCGACCCCCTCTGGCCTGCCGGCCATCTCCCCCTCAAGGGGGGAGATCGGCAGCGTCGCCGCTCGCCAAAAACACCCACCTTCACCCTAAGCTGAATTGACCCGCCAGACCTGACATGCCAAAGGCCCGCAAAGCCTTTCATCTGGAGTAGCCTGATGACCGATCGCATCGAGATCGCCGGATTGCGGATTGCCCGCGAGCTGCATGAGTTCGTGGCCAAGGAAGCGCTGCCCGGCACCGGCATCGAAGCGGACGCCTTCTGGAACGGGTTTTCGGCCATCGTCCATGATTTGGCGCCGAAGAACCGGGCACTGCTGGCGAAACGCGACGCCATGCAGGAGAAGCTCGACGGCTGGTATCGCGACCACGGCGCCCCCGTCGATATGGAAGCCTACAAAGGCTTCCTGAAGGAGATCGGCTATATCGTTCCGGAAGGCCCGGCCTTCAGCGTGTCGACCGACAATGTTGACCCGGAAATATCAGTCATTGCAGGCCCGCAGCTGGTCGTGCCGGTCATGAATGCCCGCTATGCGCTCAACGCCGCCAATGCGCGCTGGGGCTCGCTCTACGATGCGCTCTACGGCACCGACGCCATTCCCGAAACCGACGGCGCCGAAAAGGGCAAGAGCTTCAACCCGGCGCGCGGTGCCAAGGTCGTTGCCTGGACGAAGACCTTTCTCGACGAGGCTGCCCCGCTCACCTCGGGCAAATGGGCCGGGGTCAACGGTCTGTCGCTGGCGCAAGGCGGGTTGCGGCTGAGTGCCGGTGCCGGCTCGACCACGCTGGCCAACCCGAAGCAATTCGTCGGCTACCGTGGCGACGCCGCCAATCCCGATGCGGTGCTGCTTGTGCGCAACGGCCTGCACATCGAGATCGTGATCGACCGCGACAACCAGATCGGCCGCACCGATCCGGCGGGCATCGCCGATGTCATCCTGGAATCGGCGCTGACCACCATCCAGGACTGCGAGGATTCGGTCGCCGCGGTGGATGCTGAGGACAAGGTCGTCGTCTACCGCAACTGGCTCGGCCTGATGAAGGGTGACCTGGCGGAAGAAATCACCAAGGGCGGCAAGAGTTTTGTCCGCAAGCTCAATCCCGACCGCTCCTACAGCGCGCCCGCCGGCGGCACGCTGACCGTGCCCGGCCGCTCGCTGATGCTGGTCAGGAATGTCGGCCACCTCATGACCAACCCGGCGATCCTTGACCGCGACGGCAACGAGGTTCCGGAAGGCATTATGGATGCGGCGATGACCGCTCTGATCGCGCTGCATGACGTCGGGCCGAAGGGGCGGCGCATGAACTCCCGCGCTGGCTCGATGTATGTCGTGAAACCCAAGATGCATGGGCCTGAGGAAGTCGCCTTCGCCGTCGAGATATTCGACCGTGTCGAGGCCCTGCTCGGCATGGCCAAGAATACCATCAAGATGGGCATCATGGACGAGGAGCGGCGCACCACCGTCAACCTCAAGGAAGCGATCCGCGCCGCCAGGGAACGCGTGGTTTTCATCAACACTGGGTTTCTCGACCGCACTGGCGACGAGATCCACACCTCGATGGAAGCCGGCCCGATGATCCGCAAGGGCGACATGAAGCAGGCCGCCTGGATTTCCGCCTACGAGGCGTGGAATGTCGACACCGGGCTGGAATGCGGGCTGGCGGGCCATGCCCAGATCGGCAAGGGCATGTGGGCGATGCCGGATCTGATGGCGGCGATGCTGGAACAGAAGATCGCCCATCCCAAGGCCGGCGCCAACACCGCCTGGGTGCCGTCGCCGACGGCGGCGACGCTGCACGCCACCCACTATCACAAGGTCGATGTCCATGTCGTGCAGGCCGCGCTGAAGAGCCGGCCCAAGGCGAAACTCGACGACATCCTGTCGGTGCCGGTCGCGGTCAGGCCGAACTGGACTCCCGACGAGATCCAGCGCGAACTCGACAACAACGCGCAAGGCATCTTGGGCTATGTCGTGCGCTGGATCGACCAGGGCGTCGGTTGCTCAAAGGTGCCTGACATCAACGACGTCGGCCTGATGGAAGACCGCGCCACGCTGCGCATCTCCTCGCAGCACATCGCCAACTGGCTGCACCACGACGTCTGCTCGCGCATCCAGGTGATGGATTCCCTGCGGCGCATGGCGGCCATCGTCGACCTGCAGAATGTTGGCGACCCGCTCTACCAGCCGATGGCGGCCGACTTCGACAACTCGATCGCCTTCCTCGCCGCCTGCGACCTGGTCTTCAAGGGCCGCGTCCAGCCCAACGGCTACACCGAGCCGGTGCTGCACGCGCGCAGGCTGGAACTGAAGGCGAAGCAAAAATAGGCCACGGGTAACCGAAGGTTCCCGTATCACTATAAATCACACTCGCTCGCAAAACTGTTCTGTCGCCGCGAAGTGAGGTAAGTCCTCGCAGCAGGAGGACGATTCTATGGCTATTGCGACAACTAATATTGTAAATTTGGACGCACTCATCCGCCGGGAGGATTTAGCCGCTCCGGGGGAGGTAGGCGAAGACATAAGTTCTTTGTCTATCGCGGGTCTGGAGCCAAAAGGCTTTCTGTATCCCGCACTGCGGAAACCGGATTTTCAAAGAGAGACTGCGAATTGGAGTCCAGAACAGGTCGCCGATCTTATTGGGACGTTTGCTCGTAAAGATTTGATACCCGCTGTTATCCTTTGGCGGGCAGGCCAGAATGTTTTCGTCATAGATGGCGCGCACCGCCTGAGCGCCCTTATTGCATGGGTTCATAACGACTACGGCGATGGGGAGGTGTCCAGGCATTTTTTCCAGAATGCAATTCCGGATGACCAGCAGGTAGCAGCAAAAAGAACGAGAGACTTGGCGGCGCTATCAATTGGCTCATATGCCGATCACAAAATGGCTATCGAGTACCCGCAGAACTCCCGCCCGGATGTTGCTGAGAGGGCGGCTAGAATCGGATGGCAAGAAATCCCAGCCCAATGGATCAGAAACGCCGACCATGACAAAGCGGAGAAAGCCTTTTTCCGAATCAATCAGGGAGGCACGAAGATAGATGCGACGGAGCGCCGTATCCTCGCCGCCAGGCGTTCCTCAACAGCCCTAGCGGCTCGGGCGATCTTGAGGGCTGGCACGGGCCACAATTATTGGAAGAAATTTGCTGAAGAGTCCCAAAGGGCAATAGAGGATCTTGGCCGCGAAATATCAGCTTTGCTCTTCGAGCCTACGATATCTCTTCCAATCAAAACGCTCGACTTGCCTGTTGCAGGACAGGGTTACGGCCCACAAGCGTTGCCGCTTGTTTTTGATCTGGTGAATTTGGCCAATCGAGTTCAAGTCAAAGACTCTAGCTATAAGGGGACGACCAGGGAGGAATCTCTAGACGTCGACCAAGATGGGGCAAAGACTGTAGATTATCTTGTGAAGGTAAGGGCCGCAATCTGGCGACTTTGCTCGACCAATCCCTCGTCCCTTGGCTTACATCCTGCGCTATATTTCTATGGCAGAAGTGGAACATTCTCTGCATCCTCACTTCTGACATTCCTGTCGCTATTTCGCGACTGGGACACCGGTGATTTTATTGCCTTCACAAAGGTTAGAGCAAAATTTGAAGAATTTCTGATGGTAAACCGCGGCATGAGTGAAGCGGTCAGAAAATTGGGAAGTGGCGTTCGCAGCAGACCTCGTGCGATTGCTTTCTACAAAGCGATTGTCGAGCATTTGAGCAAGGGACTGTCAGCGTCAGAGGTCGCAAAAATACTTAGAGACATGCCAGAATTCGAATTTCTAATTACTAGTCCTGACGAGCTCGACCTTGAGGGCGGATCGTTCTCACGAGACGTAAAGGGCGCGGCATTCATTCGGGATGCGTTGCCATCTGCGCCGAAATGTCCAACTTGTGGAGGTCTCATGCACAGAAATGGCATGCAAGTGGGCCACAGGCGCCCTAAACGGGAT
Organism: Mesorhizobium sp. M7D.F.Ca.US.004.01.2.1; assembly: GCF_003997785.1. Classification (NCBI taxonomy): domain Bacteria; kingdom Pseudomonadati; phylum Pseudomonadota; class Alphaproteobacteria; order Hyphomicrobiales; family Phyllobacteriaceae; genus Mesorhizobium; species Mesorhizobium sp. M7D.F.Ca.US.004.01.2.1. The sequence goes on from NZ_RZRQ01000041.1 coordinate 3,959, forward strand.
GGCGGATCGGGGAATCTTTCAAATGCTATAATGCAGCATCCATTCTGCAATAGTACCGTTGAAAACTAGCGCCCAAACCACCAATACCAGGTGGCGACGGAACCTCGTATTGCAGCAGCCTCAAATTCAGCCTAAGCGTGCCGCGCGGTTCGACAGGGTCCTCGGCCCGCGCTGTCACCGGGTCGACCATCGATGCCGTGAATGGTCTTCGACCTGGCTTCCGCGCGGAGATAGGGCGTTTAGGAAGCTGTATGGTTCAGGAGCCGAATGGTGGGATCGCGACGGTATTCGGAATTGGCGCGGTCCACGCCTTCCACCGTAATCGCGATCGTCCCGTTTTCCACTCTTGCTATCCAGCCTTTCGCTTTCAGATACCAGAGATGAAACTCGAGATGTTCTCGCGGACAGCCTGACAATCGTTCGAGCTCTACATCTCCGATCCCAGGATCGGTGACGTCGTGGCGGCGCTTTGCGTAAAGCAGCGACAGCAGTTTGGCCTGGATCACAGCATCCCGCTCGATGCCTTTGGTGTTGCTGGCTTCCTCGGTCAACTCGCGGCGAAGGCCGGCATGGTCTCTGTACGCGATGTCGTATTGAGCGCGCTTGACTGGATCCTTGAGCGTATTGTGGGCTTCCACGATTTCGCTGAAGCGGGCTTCATCGCCAGTCTGTTGATTGTCTGGATGATAGCGCATCGCAAAATAGCGAAATATGCGCTCCAGCGTTTCCGAGTTGGCATTCGGGCTAACTTCCAAAACTTCGTAGTAGTCAATGAACATAGCGGTACACCCTCAACCGCAATCATATTCGCATTGTCTAAATAAAGAACATCCAAAGCAGAAGCCCAGACTTAAGTCCGGCGTCGATAACGGCCACGCTTCTGGAAGAGGAAGAAAATGGCCGGCGCCCGTTCGGTGGGGGCCGTTGGGTGGTGAGGACGCCGGCCAAGCGGACAATCAGGTCCGCCGCACTGCAGAGATGGTCGATTCGCTGGGTGGCGGTTATGGCGTGATCGCGGAAGGCAACGTGGCAGGGTCAGCTTGTCGCGAGATCGCGTACTGCCAGATTTCGCCGGCAGGACCAAAACCCACAACCGCAAGCACGGCCATCAGCAGGCAGGTGACTTACGCCGCCTGCGCCACCCGCTCCGAACTCATCCGATAAGAAATCGCTTCGGCCAGATGGATGCGGCCGACGGTTTCGCTGGCGTCAAGATCGGCCAGTGTTCTCGCGACCTTCAACACGCGGTGGTAGGCCCGCGCCGAAAAGGCGAGCTTCTCGCTGGCGTCCTTGAGCAGCGACAGGCCGGCGGCGTCAGGCATGGCGATCTCCTCGATGACCGACGGCGCGCAATGCGCGTTGGTGGTGGCTCGGGTAGCGCCGAGCCGTTCGAAGCGTTCGCGCTGGATGGTGCGGGCACGCGCCACGCGCAGCGCCACATCGGCACTTTTCTCCGCCCGGTCCGGTCGGATCAGGTCGCTGGCCGAGACCGCCGGCACTTCGATCCTGAGATCGATGCGGTCGAGCAGCGGGCCTGAGATGCGCGCCTGGTAGTCGGTGCGGCAGCGGTCGCCGCGCAGGCAGCGATAGCCCGGCTCGCCGGCCATGCCGCATCGGCACGGGTTCATCGCCGCAACCAGCTGGATGCGCGCCGGGTAGGTGACGCGATGGTTGGCCCGCGCGATCATGCAGTCGCCGGTCTCCAGCGGCTGGCGCAGCGCATCGAGCGTCTGCGGCGTGAACTCGGGAAATTCGTCGAGGAACAGCACGCCGTGATGGGCGAGCGACACTTCGCCCGGCCGCGCGCGGATGCCACCGCCAACCATGGCCGCCATCGAGGCCGAATGGTGCGGCGCGCGGAACGGCCGCCGGTCGGTCAGCTTGCCTTCGCCGAGTTCGCCGGCCACCGAGGCGATCATCGACACTTCGAGCAGTTCCTTCGGCGCCAGCGGCGGAAGGATCGAAGGCAGCCGCTGCGCCAGCATCGATTTTCCCGATCCCGGTGGCCCGATCATCAGCATGCTATGGACGATAGACCCCCAGTTGGAGTAAGGCGTACACCCATGAAGAAGATCGACAGCACACGACGCCGAGCCTACTCATACGTGCGATTTTCTACACCGGAACAGGCCGCCGGCGACAGCTTACGTCGGCAGACTGACAAGGCCGCAAAATACGCTGCAAAACACAACCTCATTCTCGACGATAAGACGACGTTCCGTGACCTCGGCTTGTCAGCCTTTGGAGGTGCAAACGTTGCCGTAGGCGCTCTTGGTGACTTCCTCTCCCTGGTTCGGTCGGGTGACATCAAGCCCGGCAGCTGCCTTCTGGTGGAGAACTTCGACCGCATTTCCCGAGACAATATTTTGGACGCTCAGGCGGTCTTTACAGGCCTTCTTTCTGCTGGGATTACCATCGTCACTCTCAGCAACGAGCGCGCGTACTCTAGGGAGAGCCTCCGCGAGAATCAGTTTGCAATCTTCGAGATAATCATTGGTTTCATCCGGGCGAATGATGAGAGCGCTCGTAAGCAGGAACTCCTTCGTGCCGCGTGGCATGGCAAGCGGCTGAAGTTGAAGGAACGGGGCACACCCATGACGAGGCTAAGCCCTGGCTGGGTTCGGCTTCGCGAAGATCGGAGTGGGTTTGATTTGATACCCGAACGAGCCGAAGTGGTCCGCCGAGTATTCAACCTGACCTTGGTCGGCGAGGGGCAACACGCGATAGCGCAGATGTTGAACCGCGAAGGCGTCCCGGTGTTCCGTCGGGGCAAGATGTGGCACCGATCCTATATCAAGAAGATGCTGGCGGACCCGTCCGTAATCGGAGTGCATACGCCCCATCGGGTAGAGAGGATCGGCGGCAGAAAGCGGCGTATCCCGACCGAGGCTGTGGAAGGCTATTTCCCGGCGGCGGTAGACCGCGAAACATTCGAGCGGGCAAGCGAGTGATGAGCGCAATGATCTTCGCCGACAAGCGCCTTGAACGCTTCCCCCAGTTCACACGCAAGCTGTTCCGCAGGGGTGACAAGATCGCCGGGGTCGTTGATGCTATCGAGTCGAAGCATCCCCTGATAAAAGATCGCTTCCACTGCGGCATAGGGCACGATGTCCAGTTCATTGAGAGCCAGATCATGGTTGAGCTGTTGCTACTCATGAAGGCCAACAGGATCACTGCACTACCGATCCACGACGCGCTTATGGTGCCTGAGTCCACTGCCGCTACAGCCAAGGACGCCATGCTCTCGGTCTTCCAACAGATGACAGGTGTCGAGGGGATCGTCACCGGGGCGGGGGTCTAACCTCTTGTGCAGCCGACCTTCATCTGCATGTCTCTCGCTCCTACGTCCCTTCGCCCCTTGTCTCGTTAGGTGTCTATCCTGTCCCTGATACCCCTCACTTCCCCTCATGTGGAGCCTCAGTGCATGAGTAGGTGTTCACCCGGCGCTCCCCTAAGGGGGACTCGAGATTGACCGCGAAACTAGTCCGCAAACGCGAACGCAAAGCTGAGGTCAAGGCCAGGGCTACAGAGCCAAGCGCGATGTTCACCCGATGCCGAGTGGTGGGGTGCAGCAGGCCAGCCCGTGCGGGCACCGGGGACGGGCTCGACACGCGGTTCTGCCGGTCTCATGCCGACCACAACGCGCGTCACGGGAGCCCTTACCAAGCCTCGTACCGGGCTCGAGAAATCGTCCCATATAGGGTCGCTGCGCTCGCGTGGCTTGAGGCGAACCGTAGCGACAATTATGTCGCCAATGCAGTCGACCGTGTAGCCACCCTGCTGCAGACCTCAGGGCCTCATGTGGAGGCTTTCCGGTTGCGCGGGCTATCACCGCAGGAGCGCGCCAAGGCCGCTTGGGCGAGGCTGCGAAAGGCAGCTGTCGATCCTCGGCGGATAGTGGCGGCGTGGCTCGCAATCGAAATGGTCATCCGCGGCGATCCGCAGGCAGAACGCAAGGCTGAGTTCAAGCGAGTGCAGGCGGCTAAGCTGATCCACAAAATGGCCTCAGGAACGCACAAGCGCTGGGGTGAGGGTCCCACTTCCACAGACCTTCACGTCTACCCGAGGTCACGAGGACGAGTTCTTAGGCACATAGGCGAGGAGCTCGAGAAGGCCTGTGAGTTGCTGGTCGAGAAGCATCCCCCCGCCACTCTGGTAACTGGCGGGAAGAAACCAGCATGACAGCTCAGAGGCACGCGCCCCCGAGCCAGGAACAAACATCGCACGGTCTGCGCGCTCGCCTCGCAATGAAGCTACTTCGGTTCAATTCATCGGGTCGGTACCCGTTCTAATCCAATGTTCTAGCAGGGCATCGTGAAGCGGCAAAGTGGTACCAAGTCGGACCTGTTCACCATTCCATTTGGCCATGGCCGCCAACACTGATGAACCCTCCTTAGCCGCGTTGATATGTACGCGGAACTCTTTGTCGAGCGTATAGAGGCCGAGCTCAAAAGCCCTGTCGTGAGTGAGGCAAAGGTACAGACCATTACCAATGTGGCCTCGCAGGGACGGGTTATCGCTCCAGCGCGCTATGTGGGAAGCGACCAAGAAGCGATCATCGTCGACCGTACAGCCGGGGAAGCAACACCTCCCTCCGTAAGATGCTCTGATTCCTTTGGCAAACTCCTGTTGTCCCACCCGCCGCCTTGCCTCGGATAATACTGAGGCCGTTTTGACTACGGCGACGCTTTGGCCTGTTGACGGCTGCAGCCGCTCGTCGAACAAAGCCTCAAAGAGATCATCGTCGACCTCACTGAGGTAGGCACCATTGAGGCACTGAAGCCTACCCGCTTGCCTCACGAAGAATACGTTGCGCCTATCAGCGCCCCTCGCTCTGTTCCGCTCGAAGTACACCTCAAGGGGCTCTCGTCTTGTTCTAAATAGCTCGTTGAGATTGATGGGGGCTTCAAACGAAGTAAACTGCCCAAGTTCAGCGCGGTAGAAAGCTGCGGAGAAAGACCATCCCTTTGGCTCGGGCGGGCGATCGAGGGCCGCAGAGCCGTCTGTTGTTGCGATCGAATATCCCACAAACTCCGCATTAGGAGGGACGCCGCGCAGATGGAGGACGACGTCACCCGCCTTGATGTCTCCAACTTTGCTCCAGAAGGGCCAAGAGCTTCCGTTCTCCTTGTGGACCGGCGCCCATACACATTTGGTGAAGCCCCACGAGCCTCCCCCATGGGCGTCGTCACGGGACATCTCAAGGTACATCATTGTTGACCTTCCTGACGATTGGGCTGTGGCGGCACTACGCCTGACCGGTCGGCGCCCAAGGCCTATAAGGGTCTTTCGTCATCAGACTTGCAGCTGCAAGCCTTAGACCTCTTCATGGCGCTTAGACCGCATTGGATTTCAAATACTCGGCGACCTCGATTTCCTTCGTCTTAGAAAATACCCACCCCTGCAACGTTCCATTCCAACGACCGCCAATGTCCTTCAAGCCTTCCTTCAATGGCTTGGTATCACCTTTAACAACGAATGATCGCACCTCACCATCTTTTTCGTAGTCCTCCATGTAGACCTTGCCCTTCTTAGAAATCTTCTTGATGGAAGCAACGCGTTCCTTAAAAACCTCGGGTGATGGCCGAGACAAGGCCGATCCTGTAAGAAGAGTACGAACATTAATGCTTAATTGGTTAAATAGTTGCTCACGAAAATCTTCAAGGCTTGTGTAAGAACCAGTTAGTCCTATCTTCTGCATCCTGATCTCGAAGTCTTTAAGTGATTTATACTGGTCGATGTCGAGCTTGGTGGGATCGATGCGCCGAGATGAGAAGTAAACCATGACTGGCCTGCCATTCTCGATGAACCACTCAATCTCTTCTGCAGTCCCACTCTCGCTTACCCCAGTAGGTGACCCAAGTCGGGTCCAGAAAACACCAATCGCCATGTCGCAAGATGTGACAATCTGGTTGTTAATCACTCGTTGCGGGCGGTCCCCCATCAAGGGAGCGGAGTGTGTCTCCCACTTAACTGGCAACAGGACAACCGCGTTAGCTTCCGCATTAGTATTGTTCCATCGAGAAATTACTTCCGGTATGGCCTGCCGCTCTTCGTCCACGTCGCCCGGACTGGCGATCAGAATTTTGAATACCTTTGCGTCGAATGACATTTTGCCCCCTTAGCTTCGCAATCAGCTGAGGTACGACAATTTATTTAGAACTTCAATTTGGCCGTGCGAAAAACCGAACAATTCGGCCGCGTCATGACGCTATCAAGTCAAGCGTAGTGTCGTGTCGTGCTATCGACTTTACTATGAGAATAAATCCACGACGTCATCGGCTCGGTGGGCCTTCGCCGTGCGCTCTCTTGGGTCATTTGGTGATGCCAGAACGCACAGCGGACGCTGGGCAGGGAACTGATGAACCCTAAACAATTCTGCAAGGGTCTTTCGTTCACAACAGGAGCAGATTATGACCACCGGCGGCCGCCACTTCCAGCGCCCGCTTGGCGGTCTCCTGGCCCTTGATGTCGGCGAGATCGGGTAGGTCGCGCGCCGCGGCGTGGATGCCGGCTTCCGGTCGCGACAGCACCTGCGTGCCGCGAAAATGGTTGGCGATGGCGATCAGGCTGCGCGGCGCCAGGATGTCGAAATCCTTGCCCGCCCAGGCCGCTTCCGGCCCGCAGGCGAACGGGCAGATCAAGCCCTTGCCCTCGGCATTGGCGGCGATCGCCGCCGGCAAGGCGCCGGCGACGGCGGCAATCGTGCCGTCGAGCGACAATTCGCCAAGCACGACATAGCCGGCCAGCATGTCGCCCGGAATGGCGCCAAGGGCGGCCATCAGGCCAAGCGCGATCGGCAGATCGTAATGGCTGCCTTCCTTGGGCAGATCGGCGGGCGCCAGATTGACCGTAACCTTCTTCGACGGCATCGACAGGCCGGAAGCATGAAGTGCTGCCTGCACGCGCTCGCGGCTTTCGGCCACCGCCTTGTCGGCGAGGCCGACGATGTGCATGTTGACCTTGCCGGGCGCGATCATCACCTGCACGTCGACCGGCACGGCCTCGATGCCCTGGAAAGCGACCGTGCGAACCCGCGCCACCATCGTGCAACCCCAATTTAGGCTGGCCCCAGCCCGTGCGATCAGGCCAGGAATGGCCCCCTCGGGGAGACAATCACAATTCTCTGGTCAAATCAAGAACATTACGGGAACACATGAGCGCGCAGGTTGCAGCCGAATTGAGCCCGGTTGCAAAAACGGAACATGGTTAAGACAAAGTGAAAACGGGTTACTTCCGCTTGTCCTCGACCGCGTCCCAGAACAGGCTGGCGATGTCGGCGCCGCCGAAGCGCTTGACCTCGCGCACGCCGGTGGGCGAGGTCACGTTGATCTCGGTCATGTAGTCGCCGATGACGTCGATGCCGACGAGGATGAAGCCGCGCTCCTTCAGCGACGGTCCGATGCGGGCGCAGATCTCGCGCTCGCGTTCTGTCAGTTCGGTTTTTTCGGCGCGGCCGCCGACATGCATGTTGGAGCGGGAATCATGCTCGGCCGGCACCCGGTTGATGGCGCCGACCGGCTCGCCGTCGATCAGGATGATGCGCTTGTCGCCCTTGCGCACGTCCTTGAGGTAGCGCTGCACGATATAGGGTTCGCGGAACATCTGGCCGAACATTTCGAGCAGCGAGGCAAGGTTGCGGTCGGCCTCGTGCAGATGGAAGATGCCGGCGCCGCCATTGCCGTAGAGCGGCTTGACGATGATGTCGCCGAACTCCTTGCGGAAGGCGGCAACTTCGAGCGGATCCTTGGTGATCAGCGTGTCCGGCATCAGGTCGGAAAACTCGGTGACGAAGATCTTTTCCGGGCTGTTGCGCACCCAGGCCGGGTCGTTGACCACCAATGTCCCGGGATGGATGCGCTCCAGGATGTGCGTGGTGGTGATGTAGTTCATGTCGAAGGGCGGATCCTGGCGCAGCAGGACGACGTCCATTTCCGCGAGATCGGTGCGTACCTGCTCGCCCAGCGAATAATGGGCTCCCTTCTCGTCGCGCACCTGCATCTCCTCGATGCGGGCAAACACCTTGCCGTCGCGCAACGACAGCCGGTCGGGCGTGTAGTGGAACAGCTGATGGCCGCGCTGCTGCGCCTCCAGCGACAGCGCGAACGAGGTGTCGCCGGCGATCGACACGGTGGAGATGTGGTCCATCTGGACGGCGATTTTCAGCTTCATGGCGGGTCTCCGGCGGCTCGGATGGGCGACTGTCTTGCCTGTACAGGCTCACTGCCCGTCTGCCAATCGCGACATTTTGAAGATTGGCATCAGAAGTCGCAAACCCGAGCCAGCGTCCGATCTGCCCCGGCCATCTGGAAACAAGGCGAACAGCGCGTCATCGCTTTCTTAAGCCTAGCCGTGCAAAGGTAAGCCCCGAATGCGCCCGGCAGTGTTGACGCAGCCCCGGGCACTCGATGGAACAACGACCATGAACGCCGTCACCGCCATCCGCGCCGCCGCAACCAGACAGCTCGAACTCACAATCCTGATGCCATGCCCCAACGATGACTTACTGGTCGATGACCTACCCGCCGATGACTTGCCGGCCAACCAGCTGCCGGCGCGCGACGCATGAGCGAAGCATTGCCGGCCTTTGTCCAGACACGCCTGTTCCGATTCCTGACGGTCGGCGTCGGCGCCGCATTGCTGTTCTTCGTTCTGTCGTGGCTCCTGGTGTCGCTGGGCCTTTCGCCCTTCATCGGTAGTGTCGTCGCCTATGCGATTGCCGTTGTTGTTGCCTATAGCGCACAGCGCGGCTGGACATTCGGCGGCCAGCACGATCACGTCAGCGCCATGCCGCGCTATCTTGCGCTGCAGCTCGGATGCGCTCTGTTTTCGGGCCTGGTGTCGCACCTGGCGGTCACGCGTTTCGGCTTGTCAGCGCTCGCCATGTCGGCGCTGACGACGGTTGCCGCAGGCGCGGTGAGCTACGTCATGTCGTTGCAATGGGTGTTTCCGACGCGCGGCTAGCGCGTTTTTTGCGCGTCGTTTTTTCGCCTTGTGGAGGGACTGTCGCCGACCCGCGCCGACCCTCGCATCGGTCCCCGTGCACATGACGCCGCTTAGCCGCGAAAAATCGATTTCGCGATACGTTTCCTAAAGGGTTTGCTGCCAGTCTCGAAATAAATTCCGACGTCACAAAACAGGGACACCGATGCAAACTTCGTTTGGCACCGGTCAGGCAAACAGGGAGAGCACGGATCTGGCATTCACAGATCCGTTGACCGGGCTTGGCAACCATCGCCGCTTCTTCGACAAGGTCGATCGCCTGATCAGCGACCGTGCCGACGATCCCGCACCCTTTACCGTCGGTATTCTCGACCTCGACGGCTTCAAGCCGATCAACGATTTGTTCGGCCACAAGGCCGGCGACGACATCCTGATCCAGGTCGCCATGCGGTTGCGCGCCTCGATGGACGGCCACTCAACGGTCTGCCGCATCGGCGCCGACGAGTTCGCCTTTCTCTATCCCCTGGTGTTCAGCGAGGATGCAGCGGCCGAAAAGTCCCGCATGCTGATCGAGATACTGTCGGCGCCCTATGATGTCGGCGAACGCACCGCCAGGCTTTCGGCCTCGGTCGGCTGCTCGCTGTTCTATTCCGGCGACGAGACCACCGAGATCCTCATCAACAAGGCAGAGACGGCGCTCTACCATGCCAAGCGTTCCGGCCGTGGCCGTGTCGTTGTCTACACCCGCGAGATGGAAGAAGCGGCCAAGCGCGTCACCCGCATCGAACAGGCGCTGCGTCGCGCCGTCTCGGCCGGCGAGGTGGAGCCGCATTTCCAGCCGATCGTCGACCTCAACACGCGCCGCACCATCGGCTTCGAGACGCTGGCGCGGTGGACCGATCGCGACCTTGGCTCGGTGCCGCCCACGGTCTTCATTCCCATCGCCGAGGAGCGCGGCATCATCGGCCCGCTGTCGCAGCTGGTACTGCGCAAGGCGACCGAAGCCGCCAGAAGCTGGCCGAAGGACCTGTTCCTGTCGTTCAACCTGTCGCCCTCGCAGCTCGTCGACCAGAACACCGGCCTGCACATACTGGCGATCCTCGACCGCACCGGCTTCGATCCGCGCCGGCTGGAGATCGAGATCACCGAGACCGGCCTGATGAACGACCCGGCTTCGGCCGCGCAGATCGTCGAGGATCTGCGCCGCGTCGGCATCCGCGTTTCGCTCGACGATTTCGGCACCGGCCAGTCCTCGCTCGGCCGTCTGCGCGAATTCCATTTCGACAAGCTCAAGATCGACCGCGCCTTCGTCTCCTCCATTCTCGATGACAGGCCGTCCGAACACATCATCCGCGCCATTCTCGCCATGTGCGAGGGGCTTGGCATGGACGTCGTCGCCGAAGGCATCGAGCAGGAAGCGCAGGCCGACCGCCTGGTCCAATTCGGCTGCGCCGGCGGGCAAGGCTATCTGTTCGGCAAGCCGGTCGACGCCGACGCCACGCTCGGCTATCTCCGCGATTCCTTCCGCGGCGCCTTGCGCGCCAAGGCGATCTGACCGGCGATTCCCCCGCGGTCCGCAATCCCGACGGTGCCGCTGTGCGCACCCGGTGCGGCGCATTGTCGTTTTGTCTGACATAAGCCCTGAAATTCGACGGTTCGCCCTTGCCCGCGCGCCTTGCGTGGCTAGGATGCGCGCCGGTCACGACTACAGCGCCGCGCGTCCTCTTGGACGTGCAAAGGACGCTGTAGCAATTTACATTTTGCGCATGATCCCTTTCCGAAAATCGATCCGATTTTCGGGGTCATGCGCTGGGAGACAAGAACGATGATGCCATCGGCGCATTTTGCCGACCTCGAAGGAGCCTCGGTGCTGATTACCGGCGGCGGCTCCGGAATTGGCGCGGCACTGACCGAGGGGTTTGTGCGCCAGGGCGCCAATGTCGCCTTCGTCGACATCGCCGACGGCCCGAGCACGATACTCGCCGACCGCATCGAAAAAGAATTCGGCAAGCGGCCGCTCTATCTCAAGACCGACCTGCGCGACATCGAGGCCTTGCGGGCATCCGCCGCGAAGGCCGCCGAGGCGCATGGCGATGTCACCGTGCTGATCAACAATGCCGCTTGGGACGAGCGCCACGCCGTCGAGGACGTGACGGTGGAGTTCTGGGACAACAACCAGGCGATCAATCTGCGGCCGCACTTCTTCACCGCGCAAGCGGTGGCGCCGGGCATGAAGCGGGCCGGCGGCGGCTCGATCATCAACTTCACCTCGACATCCTATCTCATCAACCACCCCGACATGCCGTCCTACACCGCCGCCAAGGCCGGCATCCTGGGTCTGACCAAGGGGCTGGCCGGCAAGCTCGGCGTGGACGGCATCCGCGTCAACGCCATTGCGCCCGGCTGGGTGATCACCGAGCGGCAGAAGGAGCTCTGGGTGACCGAACAGGCGCTTGCCGCCCATGTCGCCAAGCAATGCATCAAGCAGGTGATGCAACCGGACGACATCGTCGGCACCGTGCTGTTCCTCGCCTCGGACGCCTCGCGCATGCTGACCGCGCAGATGCTGATCGTCGATGGAGGTTTCCTGTGAGCCCAGGGTTTGCCAGCAACGCGCCGGCGGTAGCCGCTGTCGACTGGGGCACAACCCGCATGCGGGTCTGGCTGATCGACGGGCAAGGCAAGATGCTGGCCGAACGCCGCGGCGATGATGGCCTGATCACCGCGCAACAGAAGGGTTTTGCAACCATTCTCGAAGGGCATCTGGCGGCGATGGGAGCACCGGAAGCGCTGCCCGTCATCATCTGCGGCATGGCCGGTTCCCGACAGGGCTGGCTGGAGGCGCCCTATGTCACCGTGCCGGCGCCACTCAGTGCCATTCTCGGCGGTGCTGCCAAGGTGCCTGGGCAAAGCCGCGACATCCGCATCGTTCCGGGCCTTGCCCAGCGCTTGGCCGATGCGCCCGACGTCATGCGCGGCGAGGAAACCCAGCTCGCTGGCGCTGGCCTGCCGGCCAGGGGACGCCAGCTGGTCTGCATGCCCGGCACCCATTCGAAATGGGTGCTGGTCGAGGACGGCGCCGTTGTCGGCTTCGGCACCTGGCCGACCGGCGAGCTGTTCTCGGTGCTTGCCGCGCATTCGATCCTGCGCCATTCGCTCGGCGAGCACCCCAAGCCGGTCACATCGGACAATCCGTTCTTCCGCCGCTGGTGCGAAACCGCATTGGGCGAAGGCGGCGATGTCACCTCGCGGCTGTTTTCCATCCGCGCCGCCGGCCTGCTGCAGGACCTGAAAGCCGACGATGCCGCAGCCTGCCTGTCCGGCCTTCTGATCGGTGGCGAGATCGCCTCGGCCAGCCGCCGTCACGGCGCCGGTGCGGAACCTGTCGTGCTGGTTGCCTCCGGCGCGCTGGCCGCGCTCTACCAGGCCGCACTTGGTCTTGCGGGGTTTGAGGTTCGGACCGTTGACGCCGATGAGGCGGTGCGTGCCGGCCTCGTCGAGGCGGCGCGCGAGAACGGCATGATCGCCAGAATTGGAGCAGCCCGATGAGCCAGACCGCACCTTTCCCCAAGCTCAAGCGCGGGCTGGTCGCCATCCTGCGTGGCCTCAAGCCGAGTGAAGCGATCGCTATCGGCCAGGCACTGTTCGATGCCGGCATCGAGGCGATCGAAGTGCCGCTGAACTCACCGGAGCCGTTTTCGTCGATCGCTGGGATTGTGGAAGTGCTTCCGAAAACAGCCCTGGTCGGCGCCGGCACGGTGCTGACGCCAGCCGATGTCGATGGTTTGTACAAGGCCGGCGGGCGGCTGCTGGTCAGCCCCAACATCGATGCCGAGGTGATGGCGCGTGCGATGCACTACGGCATGGTGACGATGCCCGGCGTGCTCACGCCGACCGAGGCCTTCCTGGCGATCAAGCTTGGTGCCTCGGCCCTCAAATTCTTCCCGGCGAGCGTGCTGGGTGCTGCCGGCATTTCCGCGATGCGCGCGGTGTTGCCGGCGCAAACAGTGGTCGGCGCCGTCGGTGGCGTCTCCGAAAAAGATTTTGCCGGCTACAAGGCCGCCGGCGTGACGGCCTTCGGGCTTGGCTCCAGCCTGTTCAAGCCCGGCATGAGCGTCGACGAGGTGGCGGCGCGTGCACTCGCCGCCGTCACGGCCTGGGATGCGGTGTTCGGAGAAGCATGATGAGCGAAGCGATCGTTTCGGTTTTTTCCGATCACGTCTGCCAGCTCGGCGAAGGGCCGAGCTACGATCCCACCACCGATACGCTGTTCTGGTTCGACATCGTCAACAGCCAGCTTCTGGAAAAGCAGCTGTCCGGCGGCGCGACCACAGTCCATGAGCTTGACCGGATGGCGAGCGCCATCGCCGTCATCGACGAGAAGCGCCAGCTGATCGCCGCCGAGACCGGCCTTTATGTCCGCGATGTCGCGACCGGCAAACTGACGCTGCACACGCCTGTCGAGGCCGACAATCCGGTCACGCGCTCCAACGATTCCCGGGTCCATCCCTGCGGTGCCCTGTGGATGGGCACGATGGGCAAGAAGGAGGAAAAGGGCGCCGGTTCGATCTACTGGTTTTTCAAGGGCGAACTGCGCCGCCTGTTTTCGGACATCACCGTGTCGAACTCGATCTGTTTTTCCGAAGATGGCACGATCGCTTATTACACCGACACCTCGACCGGGCTGCTGATGCGCGTCGCCTGCGATCCGGCGACCGGCCTGCCTGCCGGTGAGCCGAAGGTGTTCGTCGATCACCGCTCGGCCAAGGGCTATATCGATGGGTCCGTGCTCGACCGCGACGGCATCCTGTGGAACGCCGTCTGGGGCGGCAGCGTCATCGAAGCCTATGGACCCGACGGCAAGCTCGTCCGCACGGTCGCCATGCCGGTGACGCAGCCATCCTGCCCGGCCTTTGTCGGCGCCAAGGCCGACCGGCTGGCGGTCACCTCAGCCTGGTCGGGCAAGGATGAGAAGCAGCGCCTGCTGGATCTGCAGGGCGGCATGACATTTCTGCTCGACATTCCCGTCAACGGCCGCTTCGAGCCGCACGTGCTGATCGCCTGAACAAGGCCAGACTTTCTGATTCGACGCCGGTGCTGTCACGCAAGCGCCCGCGCCGTGTCGGTTTCGCGAGAGCCGATTGCCTTCACCATGCGATGGTAGGCAATCGCACTGCCGGGAATCGTTCATTTCATGTCGAGCCACAAGCCAAGACTGATCCTCGTCCATGAGCCGGAAAAGGCTTGTTTCGACCGTCTGGTCGCCGACGGTCATGCGCCGGAGTGTGCCGCCGAAATCGCGTCCTATCTGGCACAGTCGACCGATCTCGCTCCTGAATTCGATGCGCTTGGCCGCGCCTGCCAGGCACGCGGCCTGTCGTTCACACCTGTGGCACTGGACGACGCCGCAAGCGTCCTCGCCGGTGAGCATCCCAGCACAACACTGGTCTGGACGCTGACCGACGGCATTGCCTATTTCCGGGGCGGCGCGGCACCCGCTTTGGCGCGACTGGGCGGCTTCAAGACGATCGGCGCCGACGATGCGCTGTTCGCGCTCTGCCAGGACAAGTTCCGCTCCGGCGCCGTGCTTGGCGCACTCGGCCTGCCGGTGCCGCAGGCCGGTCTTGCGCGCGATGGCCAATGGCTGGTCGAGCCGCCTGCCTCTGCCGCCGGCTGGTTCGTCAAGCCCAACCGGCTTGGCGCCAAGATCGGCATCTGGGCGGATTCGCGCTGTAGCGATCTCGGTCACGCTTTGGAGCTCAGCCGGCGCGTGTTTTCGGCCTATCGCGATGATGTCGTCGTCCAGCCCTATGTCGCCGGCCGCAACGTGCGCGCCAGTTTCCTCGGCCTGGTGCCGGGCGCCGGGGTCGAAGCGCTTGGCGTGGCCTTTGTCGATTCAGGCGCCGATTTCCAGACCATGGCGGACAGCCTGGCGCTCTACGGCGACACCGGCGAGGTCGCGAAAGCGGCGGGACATTATGCCGAACCGGAACTCGTTGCGGTTGCCGACAGCCAGCCGGTCGCCGACGCCGGGATCCGCGCGATCGCCGAGCGGCTGATGGGCGGGCTCGGCCTGCGCGACGTGTTTTCCATCGATCTCAGGGTCGAGGCCGACGACACCGTCCACCTCATCGAGTTCGAGGTTTGCCCCGGCCTGCCTTGCTTCGATTTCCGCGCCTACTGCCGCCAGCAATGGGGCCTCGAGCTGGCCGATGCCATGGCCGAAACCGCGGCGAGCCGGCTGATCGGCGTCAACCGATAGCTGCGTGCCTTGACGGCTTTCGCCCTGCCTCTAGTGTCGGCCAACGCTCCCTAGCAAAGGCCGCGCGATGAACACAACATCAGTCGAAGCCCTCCACCATCATGTCAGGCGCATGGCCGGGCGCGATCCGCATGAGGTGCATCGTGTCGCGACGCCGCTCGAGCTTCTGTTCGACCTGACCTTCGTGACGGCGTTCAGCTTTGCCTCATCGCAACTCGCCCATGCGCTGGCCGAAGGCCATTACTCGGCGGCCTTGCTCGGCTTCGCGTTCGCCAGCTTTGCCATTTGCTGGGCCTGGATCAATTTCTCCTGGTTCTCTTCCGCCTATGACACCGACGACTGGATTTTCCGGCTCGTCACCATGGTGCAGATGATCGGGGTGCTGGTGCTGGCGCTCGGCCTGCCACGCATGTTCGCTTCCATCGAGCACGGCGAGCACCTCAACAATTCGGTGATGGTGCTGGGCTATGTCATCATGCGGGTGGCGATGATCTTCCAGTGGCTGCGTGCCTTCAGGCAGGACCCTGTCCGACGTCGCGCCTGCCTGACCTACGCCACGGCAATTGCGGTCGCTCAGATCGGCTGGGTGGTGCAGATCATCGTCGATTTCCCGGTCGGCACCAGCATCATCCTCGCCGTCATTCTCGGGCTGATCGAAATGGCGGGGCCGGTGATCGCGGAAGGCAAGGATGGCGGCACGCCCTGGCATGCGCACCATATGGCCGAGCGCTACAGCCTGTTTGCCATCATCGCTTTGGGTGAGGGGGTCGTCGGCACCCTCGCCACCCTGTCCGCCGTGGTCGAGGAACAGGGCTGGACCGTGGATGCGGCACTGGTCTGCATCGCCGGCACCGGGCTCACCTTCGGCATGTGGTGGGTCTACTACATGCTGCCCTCAGCGCCGATCCTGCATGCCCACCGCAATCGCGCCTTCGT
The DNA here is from genome assembly GCF_003997785.1 of Mesorhizobium sp. M7D.F.Ca.US.004.01.2.1. Lineage (NCBI taxonomy): Bacteria > Pseudomonadati > Pseudomonadota > Alphaproteobacteria > Hyphomicrobiales > Phyllobacteriaceae > Mesorhizobium > Mesorhizobium sp. M7D.F.Ca.US.004.01.2.1. Next base: position 20,100 of record NZ_RZRQ01000041.1, read on the forward strand.
CTGGGGTTACGGGCAGATGCTGGTTGTCGCGGCAATCGTCGCGACCGGCGCCGGGCTGCACGTCGCGGCCTATTTCATCGAGCACAAGGCGCATATCGGCCCACTTGCGACACTGCTCGCCACCGCTGTTCCTGTCGCCGTCTTCCTGGCGGCGGTCTATGCGCTCTACACCTATCTCGTTCAGCGCTTCGATCCGTTCCACATCTGGCTGCTGCTCGCGACCGCGGCGGTCGTGGCCCTTGCCATTCTCGCAGCGCTCGCCGGCGTCGATATGGCCATCTGCCTGATCATCCTGATGCTGGCGCCGGCCGTCACCATCGTCGGCTACGAAATGCTCGGGCACCGCCACCAGGCGGAAGCACTCGCCAGCGACGAGCACTCGACACGGCATTAGCCGACCGCGGGTTTGCTCGAGCATTTATCCGTGTGGCATTCGCTCGAATGCCTGCAGCGAGCGATCGATCGTATCCCAGCCATGGCCGCGGATCGTGTAGGTGACCACCTGCGGCTCGAAAACGCTGGGGTCGTCAAGGCTGGTGGCGTGGACCGCGATCAGCTCCGGCATGGCGGCGAATGTCAGGAAGACCGGCGCTCCGCAGGTCGGACAGAAGGCGTGGATCTTCTCGTTGCCGCTGTCGCCGGCCACCCGCCAGGTGCTCGCCTCGCCCGTAATTGCCATATCGGCGCGCCGGCCAAAGGTCAGGTAGGATCCGTGGCCGGTACCGGCGCGCTTCTGGCAATCCAGGCATTGGCAATGGTTCTGGAAGATAGGCTCGCCGCTCGTCTCATAGCGAATGGCTCCACATGCGCAGCCGCCTATATAGCGTTTGGTCATTGTCGGTCCTCCTGGGTCAGGCCGATTTCGGCTTGGCGAAAACGTCGATGCCGCTGCCGGTTTCCAGCAAGGACTTCAGGCTGGACAGCACAACCGGCCACCCCTGGCTGATGCCTTTTGCCATGCCGGAGCCGGCTTCGAGTTCGTCATGGGTGACGGTCAGCCGGACCATGGCGTCGTATTCCTCGATGCCGAAGGTCACGCGGCTGTAGCTTGCCGGATCGGCGGCCTGCGAAGGGCTTGCCCAGGTCATGACGAGACGGGTTGGCGGCGAGACCTCGACGACCTTGCCGACGATCTGGACGGTGCGCTCATCATTGGCGCGGATATGTTCCCACTTCGATCCCGGCTTCCAGTCGGAGACGTTCTCGTGGCCCCAATAGCGCCGTGCGATATCGGGCCTGGTTATGGCCTCGAACACTTTCTCTGGCGTCGAGCGGATGTAGGTCACGTAGACAAAACTGGTCGTCTCGCTGGTGGTCATTGGTCGTCTCCTTCGAGTTCTTGTTTCAGGTCGTGCAGCAGGCTGAGCCGCTGCCGTTCGAATTTGCGCACCCAGCGCTCGCAGACTTCGTGCAGCGGCACCGGGTTGATGAAATGCAGCTTTTCGCGGCCACGCTTGACCGTGCTCACCAGATTGGCCGCCTCCAACAGGTCGAGGTGCTGGGTGGCGGATTGCCTTGCCATGTCCAGGTTTTCGCAAAGCTGACCGAGCGTCTGCCCGTTCTGCTCACACAGAAGGTCAAGCAGCCTTCTGCGTGTCGGGTCGCCCAGCGCTTTGAAAACCTTGTCGGCGTCCATCGGCCTCACTCTGATGTGAGGCCATAATATGCAGGTAAATACCTGCATGTCAACCAGCAGGTCCCCCAGTCGCTGCAATGGCTCAAGCGAAGGCTGTTGGGACTGGCAGTCGATCGTTCGACAAGCCGCGCATCGGCAAGGCTTCGCAACGGCGACTGGATACGGGAAGTGAGCTTACGGGGGTTCGGTGGAAGCGCCGCCGGGCTTTATCCGGTCTTGAGCGTGATCTCTGGCGAAAACCGGATACCACTTTTCGGATTTATGGTTCGGTGGACCTCAGGCGCCTTCGACCAGCACGATTTCGCCGTCGGCGACCTTCTGGCGGATGGCGACGGCGCGCTGGTACTCCGGCGAGTGGTAGCAATCGTGGGCGGCGGCGAGCGATTCGAACTCGATGATGACATTGCGTGCGCGGCCAGGCCCTTCGGCCTTTTCATGTTCGCCGCCGCGCGCCAGGAATTTCGCGCCGAAGCGCTCGAAGGCAGGCTTGGCAGCGGCGACATAGTCCTTGTAGCCTTCGGCGTCGTGCACATCGACACGAGCGATCCAGTATCCCTTGGGCATGTCTTGTCTCCGAACTCTCTATCTTGAAACGTCAGGCCGAGCGCATCTCGTCGAGGATGGCTTCGGCCGCCTCCCGTTTGTTGGCCGCAGCAACGATCGGCCGGCCGACGACGAGGTGGCTGGAGCCGTTGCGGATCGCCTGGCCCGGCGTCACCACGCGCTTCTGGTCGCCATGGTCGCTGCCTGTGGGCCGGATGCCCGGTGTCACCACTGCCAGGTCGGGCCCGGCGATGCGGCGTACCGCTTCCGCTTCCTCGGCCGAGCATACGATGCCGCCCATGCCGGCATGCAGCGCCTGTTCCGAGCGCCGCAGTACCAGTGTGTGCGGGTCATATTCATAGCCCGCGTCGATCACGTCCTGTTCGTCCATCGAGGTCAGCACGCTGACGGCAAGCAGGCAAAGGTCGCTGCCGCGCGCTGCTTCCACCGCCGCCGCCATCGCCTTTGGATAGGCGTGGATGGTCAGCATGGTCATGCCCATCTTGACGATGTTCTCGACGCCCTTGGCCACCGTGTGGTCGATGTCGAGCAGCTTCATGTCGAGGAAGATCTTTGTCCCGCCGCTGGCCAGTTCCCTGGCGAAGTCGAGCCCGCCGGCAAAGGCCAGTTGATAGCCGATCTTGTAGAAGGAGACGACGCCGTCGAGTTCGCGCACCGCCTGCTCGGCTTGCTTTACGGTCGGCACGTCGAGGCCGACGATGAGCCGGTCGCGCATGCTATCGGCGATCATGCCTCGATCCGGGTGGACAGCATGCGCGAGGTTTCGATCAGCGTGCGGCATAGGTGCTCCATCGATTTGTGCAGTCTTTCGTCGCGGAAATGGCCGTCCTCGTCGAAGGCGTCGCCGCCGTCTGGCACCGAGCATTCCGGCGTTACCACCTCCATCTGGCAACGCACCAGGACGGCGCGCAGATGGTTGATGCAACGGATGCCGGCAAAGTGCCCGTTGGAGGATGAGCAGAGGCCGGCGACCTTGCCGGCAAGCGGCCTGACCGTGCGGCCACCATCCCTGCGCACCCGGCTCACCCAGTCGATCGTGTTCTTGAGCAGGGGCGGGATAGAGCCGTTATATTCGGGCGTGGCGATCAGCAGCCCGTCATGGGCGATCACCAGACGGCCGAGTTTCTGGGCGTTTTCGGGAACGCCCTTTTCCTTTTCCAGATCCTCGTCGAGGATCGGCAAGGGATAGTCGGCGAGCGAGATGCGGGTCACCTCGGCGCCTTGCATGGCAAGTTCCTTTTGCGCCACGTCGGCGGTCCTGCCGCTGTAGGCGCCACTGCGCACCGAGCCGGCGAAGACGAGGATTTTCGGGATCACTGCCATTGGCCACCCTTGTTCCCGGACAGGTATAGCCAAGGCCCGCTTAAATCAACGCACCCTAATGGGCCTCGCGCCGATAGATCCACAGCTGCGTCGGCGGGATGTTGCGGAAGATGAAATCGAAATGCTTGACCGTGTAGTCGCCGCGACCGGCCGGGATCGGCGACATCGGGCCATAGGTCAGCTGCACGATCGGCCGTCCGGCCGGGATGCGGTCGAGCAGGCTCTCGATATAGGCGATGCGCTGGGCGACCGGAAAGTTGAGCAGCGGCACGCCCGAAACGACGGAATCGAAGATCATCCCGCTCTTGTCACCAAGCGTGGCGTTGAGATTGAAGGCGTCGCCCTCGATGACGTTGACACCGGGATAGAGCCGCCGCAGGTGGCCCACGAAATCCGTGTTGTATTCGACCGCGTAGAGGTTCTCGGGCCGCACGCCCTGGGCGAGGATGGCGCGGGTGATGACGCCGGTGCCGGGACCGACCTCGAGTACCGGCAGGCCGGACTTCGGATTGACGATCGAGGCCATCTTGCGGGCGGTGATCGAACTGGTCGGCACGATCGAGCCGACCGTCTTCGGCTTGTCGATCCAGCCCTTGAAGAATTTGAGTTCGTCGTCGAACTTTTCGACAAGCGCCTTCCGCAGTCCAGGGCCACGTGTCATGCAAGTTCTCCTCAGCGCTCCCCGCAAGTTACTTAACACCTGGGCGGTGCAAGGCAAGGCGCGGCCGGACGCATGTCGTGGATAAGATAATTTTCGTCGCGTCTCAAGGTGACGCGCGTCTCACGGGTTTTCGCGGCGCAAACCGGCTCCTGGTCGTGGGCGACATGCATCAACGTTCGCCGAAGGATTCGAAGAAATCCTTCATGCGGGCGAAAAAGCCGCTCGATTGGGGCGAATTGTCCTGCGAGGAGAGCTGTTCGAACTCCTCCAGCAGTTCACGCTGGCGGCGGGTGAGGTTCTGCGGCGTCTCGACCGCGGTCTGGATATAGAGGTCGCCGACATTGGGTTGGCGCAGCACCGGCATGCCCTTGCCCTTGAGGCGGAACTGGCGCCCGTTCTGGGTGCCTTCGGTCACCTTGACCTTGGTCTGGGTGCCATCGAGTGTCGTCACCTCGAAGGAGCCGCCAAGGGCGGCCGTCGTCATCGAGATCGGCACCTTGCAATAGAGGTCGGCGCCGTCGCGCTGGAAGAATTCGTGCGGCTTGACCGCCAGGAAAATATAGAGGTCGCCCGATGGCCCGCCGCGCAGGCCGGCCTCGCCCTCATTGGCTAGGCGGATGCGGGTGCCGTCCTCGATGCCGGCCGGGATGTTGACCGACAGCGAGCGCTCCTCGGTGACGCGGCCCTGGCCGGCGCATTTCGGGCATGGATCCTTGATCGTCTGGCCGCGCCCCTGGCATTGCGGGCAGGTGCGCTCGATCGAGAAGAAGCCTTGCGTGGCGCGCACCTTGCCGTGGCCATTGCACATCGAGCAGGTGACGGGCTGGGTGCCGGGCTTGGCGCCGCTGCCCGAACATTCCGAGCAGGAGATCGACGCCGGCACACGGATTTGCGCGGTCTTGCCGGCAAAGGCCTCTTCCAGCGTGATTTCCATGTTGTAGCGCAGGTCGGCGCCGCGCTCGCGGCCGCCCGACGAGCGGCGCTGGCGCCCGCCCATCATGTCGCCGAAAATATCCTCGAAGATGTCGGCGAAGCCGCCGGCGCCAAAGCCTTGCGCGCCGCCATTCATGCCGCCCTGTTCGAAGGCCGCGTGGCCGAAGCGGTCATACGCCGCGCGCTTCTGCGGGTCCTTCAGCGTCTCGTAGGCTTCGTTGATTTCCTTGAACTTGTGCTCGCAGGAATGATCGCCGGGATTGCGGTCGGGATGGAACTGCATGGCGAGCTTGCGGAAAGCGCTCTTGAGCTCCTTCTCATCGGCGCCCTTTTGCACGCCCAGCGTTTCGTAGAAATCAGCTTTCATTTTTTCCCGCTGTCCGGATGCTCAACGTCTTGAAGCATTGTTGCGTCGTTTGCCGGCATTGCCGTTCCGATTTAGGTGCGATGGAAGCGGGATGCCAGTGTCGACGCGGCTTTGCCTGCATTTTTTCGGCGAGGCCCGCTGTTTTTCCGCAAGGGGTTGCAAAAAAGCCCGGCTTTGCGCCGGGCTTTCCGCACTATCTTGCCGTCAAACGGTTCAGGCCGACTTCTTCTTGTCGTCGTCCTCGTCGATTTCCTCGAAATCGGCATCGACCACGTCACTGTCCTTGGCGGCGTCCGCCTTGGCGTCGGCTTCCGCCGCTTCCTTCTGCGAAGCTTCGTACATGGCCTGGCCAAGCTTCATCGAAGCCTCGGCGAGCGCCTGGCTCTTGGCCTCGATGTCGGCCGCGTCATCGCCTTCGGTCGCGGTCTTCAGCGCCGCGATCGCATCGGAGATCGCCGTGCGCTCGGTCTCCGAAACCTTGTCGCCATATTCCTTCAGCGACTTCTCCGAGGAATGCAGCAGTGCTTCGGCCTGATTGCGGGCTTCGACCAGCGCGCGGCGCTTCTTGTCGGTCTCGGCATTGGCCTCGGCGTCCTTGACCATCTTCTCGATGTCGGCGTCCGAAAGACCACCCGATGCCTGGATGCGGATCTGGTGCTCCTTGCCGGTGCCCTTGTCCTTGGCCGAAACGTTGACGATGCCGTTGGCGTCGATGTCGAAGGTGACCTCGATCTGCGGCACGCCGCGCGGCGCCGGCGGGATGCCGACCAGGTCGAACTGGCCGAGCGCCTTGTTGTCTGCGGCCATTTCGCGCTCACCCTGGAAGACCCGGATGGTCACGGCCGACTGGCTGTCCTCGGCCGTCGAGAACACCTGGCTCTTCTTGGTCGGGATCGTTGTGTTGCGCTCGATCAGGCGCGTGAACACGCCACCCAGCGTCTCGATGCCGAGCGACAGCGGCGTCACATCGAGCAACAGCACGTCCTTGACGTCGCCCTGCAGCACGCCGGCCTGGATGGCGGCGCCGAGAGCGACGACTTCATCCGGATTGACGCCCTTGTGCGGCTCCTTGCCGAAGAACTGCTTCACGATCTCCTGGATCTTGGGCATGCGGGTCATGCCGCCGACCAGGACGACCTCGTCGATCTCGCCGGCCTTCAGGCCGGCATCCTTGAGCGCCGCCTTGCAAGGGGCAATCGTGCGCTGGACCAGATCGTCGACCAGCTGTTCGAACTTGGCGCGCGTCAGCTTCAGTGTCAGGTGCTTCGGCCCGGTCGCGTCGGCGGTGATGAAGGGCAGGTTGATTTCGGTCTGTGTGGTCGACGACAGCTCGATCTTGGCCTTTTCAGCCGCCTCCTTGAGGCGCTGCAAGGCAAGCTTGTCGTTCTTCAGGTCGATGCCCTGTTCCTTCTTGAACTCGGCCGCCAGATATTCGACCAGGCGCATGTCGAAATCCTCGCCGCCGAGGAAGGTGTCGCCATTGGTCGACTTGACCTCGAACACGCCGTCGCCGATCTCGAGCACCGAAATGTCGAACGTGCCGCCGCCAAGGTCATAGACGGCAATGGTCTTGCCTTCCTTCTTGTCGAGGCCATAGGCA